>JBGSHR010000431.1:0-6328 GCA_041752155.1 Thiobacillaceae bacterium
CAGGTCCGGGCCGATGCCGGCGGGTTCGCCGGCGGTCAGGGCCAGGGGGGAGAGGGAGTCAGGGGGCATCAAGAAAAAAGGGCGGCTTGCGCCGCCCTTGCATATGTCGGTTCAGATCAGTCCCGCTCGCCCATGAAGGCCATGAGCAGTTGCAGCAGGTTGACGAACAGGTTGTAGATGTCCAGATAGATGGCCAGGGTGGCCATGATGTAGTTGGTCTCGCCGCCGTTTACCACGCGCGACACGTCGTACAGCAGGAAGCCGGAGAACAGCAGCACGGCGACGCCGGACAAGGCTAGGGCCAGGGCCGGGATCTGGAAGAACATATTGGCCAGTGAGGCCAGGATCAGCAGGACGATGCCCACCATCAGGAACTTGCCCAGGAAGCTGAAATCCCGCTTGCTGGTGGTGGCGATGCCGGCCAGGACCAGGAAGATGGCGCCGGTGCCGCCCGCGGCCAGACCCACCACCTCGGCGCCGTTGCGCAGACCCAGGGCCACTTGCAGGATCGGCCCCAGCATCACGCCCATGAAGCCGGTCAGGACCAGCAGCAGCACCACGCCCAGGCCGCTGTTGCGGCTGGCGGAGATGCCATAGAACAGGCCGAACATCACGGCCAGGGCGCCCAGGCTGAACATGATGGGATGCTGGGCCATGAACGCGAAATTCATGCTCATGCCCATGTAGGCCCCGATCACGGTGGGGATCATGGTCAAGCCGAGCAGCATGTAGGTGTTGCGCAGGACCTTGTGGGCGCCGGTGCTGACGGACGCGGAGGTGTCGTAGCGGGCAGTCTGGATTTGGGGTTGCATGTGCAGTATTCCCTTAGATTCGGTTCAAAACGGGTGTAAGACTAGCGGCAGGGCCAAAGAGTTTCAATCTTTGGGGTGCTGGCAGGGCATTCTTTGGCTCCTGTAGAATGCCCGCTTTTACGGCCTGTTACCTAAAAAATGGCGTTAATTGTTCAGAAATACGGCGGCACCTCGGTGGGCTCCATCGAACGCATCCGCAACGTGGCCGAGCGGGTCGCCAAGTTCAAGACCCTGGGGCACCAGGTGGTGGTGGTGCTGTCCGCCATGTCCGGTGAGACCAACCGTCTCATTGCCCTGGCCAAGGAAATCCAGAAGGAGCCCGACCCGCGCGAACTGGACGTGCTGGTTTCCACCGGCGAGCAGGTCACCATCGCCCTCCTGTCCATGGCACTCATGGATCTGGGGCTCAAGGCCAAGAGCTATACCGGCAGCCAGGTGCGCATCCTCACCGATGACGCTTTCAACAAGGCGCGCATCCTCGCCATCGACGAGGCGCGTATCCACCAGGATCTGGACAGCGGCCACGTGGTCGTGGTGGCCGGTTTCCAGGGCGTGGACGAGACCGGCAACATCACCACCCTGGGCCGGGGCGGTTCCGATACCACCGGCGTGGCCCTGGCGGCGGCCCTCAAGGCCGACGAGTGCCAGATCTATACCGATGTGGACGGCGTCTACACCACCGACCCCCGTGTCGTGCCGGAAGCGCGCAAGCTCAAGACCATCACCTTCGAGGAAATGCTCGAGCTGGCCAGCCTGGGTTCCAAGGTCTTGCAGATCCGCTCCGTGGAATTCGCCGGCAAATACCAAGTAAAACTGCGCGTGCTCTCCAGCCTCCAGGACGATGGCGAAGGCACGTTGATCACCTTCGAGGAAGACAACATGGAACAACCCGTCATCTCCGGCATCGCCTTCAACCGCGACGAAGCCAAGCTCACCGTGCTGGGCGTGCCCGACAAGCCCGGTATCGCCGCCCTCATCCTGGGGCCGGTGGCCGATGCCAACATCGATGTGGACATGATCGTGCAGAACGTGGGCGCCAATAACACCGCCGACTTCACCTTCACCGTGCATCGTAGCGAGTTCAAGAAGGCCATGGACGTGCTGGGCCAGATCAAGGACCAGATCGGCGCCCGGGAAGTCAGTGGCGACGACAAGATCGCCAAGGTTTCCCTGGTGGGCATGGGCATGCGCACCCACGCCGGCGTCGCCAGCAAGATGTTCCGCACCCTAGCCGCCGAGAACATCAATCTGCAGATGATCTCCACCTCCGAGATCAAGATCTCCGTGGTGGTGGAAGACAAATACATGGAACTGGCGGTGCGTGCCCTGCACCAGGCCTTCGAACTGGACAAAAGCGCCGAGGCGTAATCCCGCCGCCGTTGCTTTATAGGGGCCGCGCGGGTATCCTTGCCCGGCTTTTTCGGTCCAGGCCGAAACAAGCTTGGAGACGTGGCCGAGTGGTCGAAGGCACACCCCTGCTAAGGGTGCATCCGGTCAAAAACTGGATCCAGGGTTCGAATCCCTGCGTCTCCGCCAAACAAGTCAAATCAAGTGGTTGCCGGCGCAAGCGGGCCATTTGCCAGTGAATCAACCCCGTCGGGGTTGGATGCGTGAAAACCCATCGGTAGTGCCCATCTTGCCCATGCCATGGGCGCGGCGCATTGCCGGTTCGGGTTCGTGTCTTGACTCCCTCCGCTATGTACATACACTGTCCATGTACACACCAGCTTGGAGTGCTTTCCCATGGCGGCAGCGATTGAACGCATCGTGGTCCAGACCACCGCGCAGGACAAAAAGGCCATTACCGAAAAGGCCAAGAAGCTAGACCTTCCCATTGCCGAATTGATGCGGCGCGGCGCATTCGCCTATGAATCCACGGAAGCGGACGCGGAACTCGCGGCCCTCGCCGATATCGCCAAGGGCGCGGCGGATCGGGCTGGCGCGGCCATCGACGATGCCCTCGACTACATCGACGCGAGCAACAAGCGCATCGCGGCCATGGAGGCGCGGGCCGCCAAGGCGTCAACGCGCAAGGTCGGCTGATGGGCGTCACCGAAAAGGTTTGGGGCGCGCTGACCTCCATGATCAAACTGGAGGACAAGGTGAACCGCCAAGCCGAGGCGATGAAGGCACAACAACAGAAAATCGAAGACCTGACCGGGCGCGTGATCCGCCTGGAAGCCCAGTTGGAGCTGCTCACCGGCGTGGCTCTGGTCAAGAAACTCAAGGGCGATTGACCCCCTTTTTAGGGGCATGTTTTGGGCGTGCCCATTCGTAGGAAAGCGGTTTGCCCCTTGGTGGCCCACATGATTACGGCAAGCTGGAGCAACCCTGGCGTCAATACGGCCGCTCACCTAATATACTTGGCACCGGCCTGATTCCATCGGGTCGCTCCGATCATCATTGAGTTGAAACCACCATGTTCGACGCCAACCAGGAATTGCAAAACGAGGTCGCCGGGCTCATCACCTCCGCCCTGAACCTGGACATCAGCCCAGAAGAGATCGCGCCCGACTCTCCCCTTTATGGCGAGGGATTGGGACTCGACTCGATCGACATTCTGGAAGTGGCCCTGGTCGTTTCCAAGCGTTTCGGTTTCCAGCTACGCTCCGATGATGCGGACAACCTCCGTGTCTTCAGTTCCCTCGCCAGCCTGACCCAGCACATCGCGGCGAACAGGACAAAATGAGTTTCACCCTGGTCCGCGCAGCCCGCTGGACCGCCATTGCCGCCGGGGTCCTCGGCTATGCCGTGCTGGCCCATTACAGCGCGGTCACTTCGGCGGCGACCACCTCCCCTTCCCTGGGGGTTGCCATCTCCCTGGCGCCGTCCCTGATCATTCTGCTGTTGCTGGCCTGGCGCTCACCCAGACGATTGGCCATGTTGCTTCTGTGCGCTGGCGTGGGCTTGCTGCTGTGGGGATTCTGGGACGCACTGGAACGGAATTTCAGCTGGGTCTATTTCCTCCAGCACGCCGGCACCAATCTCATGCTGGCGGCGGTGTTCGGCGTCACCCTGGCACGCGGGCGACAGCCTATCTGCACCCGCTTTGCCGAGGTTGTGCACGGCGGGCTCACCGCCGAATTGGTGCGCTATACGCGCCAGGTCACCATTGCCTGGACGCTGTTTTTTCTGACGGCAAGCCTGGCTTCGACGCTCCTGTTTTTGTTCGCGCCCATCGAGGCCTGGTCGGTGTTCGCCAATTTCCTTACTTTCCCGCTGGTTCTGCTGATGTTTGCCGCCGAGTATCTGGTCCGCCTGCGCAAGCTGCCGCAACTGGAGAAGCACAGCATCATGGATGGCATCCTCGCCTACTGGAAAACTCCGACCGCGCCCTCGGGCACTTCCCCCCCCACCCGATAGGCATGCCGCCTATGTCATCCCTGCCGCTCATTGCCCATCGCCGCCTCGATGCCGTCATGGCTTGGCGCGGCGGCACTCCGGTCAGCGTCAGGCAGTTTCTCGGCGAGGTTGACCAGGTCGCCGGCCTGTTGCCCCCGGGGCGGCATGTGCTCAACCTGTGCGCCGACCGCTACCGCTTTGCCGTCGCGCTGATGGCCTGCATCGTCAGCGGCCGGATCAGCCTGCTGCCCTCCAGCCACACCCCGGAGATGGTCCGGCAGATGCGGCGCTTCGCCCCGGATGTCTTCTGTGTCACCGATCAGGATGCCAGCGGCGTGGAACTGCCTATCTTTCGCTACCCGGAGTCGATGGCGAGGGCGCTGGAGGATCCCGTCATTCCACAAATCGACCGCGACCAGGTCATCGCCCAGATTTTCACCTCCGGCTCCACCGGCATGCCGATACCCCATGTCAAGCGCTGGGGCGGCATGGTGCGCAGTGTGCAAGCGGGGGCGGATCGCTTGCGCGTCACCCCCGAACTCGCCATTGTCGGCACCGTACCGCCGCAACACATGTACGGCCTGGAATTCACCGTGTTGATGCCCTTGCAGAGCGGCGCCGCCTTGCATGCCGGACACCCTTTCTACCCAGCCGACATCTGCGCGGCGCTGGAAGATCTGCCGCGGCCGCGCATGTTGGTCACCACGCCCTACCACCTGCGGGTACTGCTGGCCGAGCCGTCCGTCCTCCCGGCGGTGGACCTGCTGTTGTCCGCCACCGCCCCCCTGTCGCAAAACCTGGCCGTGACAGCGGAGAGCCGCTTCGCGGCCCCCTTGTTCGAGATCTACGGTTGCACCGAAACCGGCCAGCTCGCTTCCCGGCGCACCTCGGCCGGTGCCATCTGGCAGACCTTGAGGGCGGTCCGCCTGCGCCGCGATGGGGAGGCGGTCTGGGCCGAGGGCGGGCACATCGAGGCGCCGACACGGCTGAACGACGACATCGAACTGGTGGGCGCGGATGCGGCCACCGATCTGGCCGCCGACTCGACCTCGCAATCTAGCCATTTCCTGCTGCATGGGCGTCATGCCGATCTCGTCAACATTGCCGGCAAACGGACCTCCCTGGGCTATCTCAATCACCAACTCAACGCCATCCCCGGCGTGCGGGACGGGGTCTTTCTGCTGCCCCCGGAAGACGTGGCGGACGCCCCGGAAAGCGTCCGCCGCCTCATCGCCCTGGTGGTGGCGCCGGGGTTGACCTCCGCCGTCCTGTTGCGGGCCCTGCGCGAACGCATCGATCCCGTCTTTCTGCCGCGACCGCTGCTGTTCGTCGATTCCCTGCCGCGCAACGCCACCGGCAAGCTCTCCAGCCAGGCGGTCCAGGCCTTGCTGGCGACCTTGCGTTCACAAACCGCAAGCGTCACCGCGTCATGACCGGGCTGTCCCTGCCTTTGTCCATCGCGGCCGATCACCCGGCCTATGCCGGCCATTTCCCTGGCCGTCCCATCCTGCCCGGCGTGGTGCTGCTCGATATGGCCCTGCATGGCCTGGCCGCACAGCAGGGGCTGGAAGTCGCCCACGGCGAGATCCAGTCAGCGAAATTTCTCAGTCCGGTCAGCCCCGGCGAGTTGCTGCGTCTCGACTATGCCGCCACCGCCGCGGGCGCGTTCCGATTCGAGGTGGTTGCCCCAGGCGTTGCCCCAGCGCTTACCCATGAGCGAGTGGTGGCGAGTGGTGTCTTCGCCTTCGCACCACCCAGTGAGGATGCCGCGTGAGCGCTCCCCATCTCCCCGGCCGGGCCGAATGGGCCAAGCAACCGGAACGCAGCAACATGGCTCTGCTGCGCGCGATGACCTGGCTATCCCTGGCGTTGGGGCGTCGCCTGGGCCGGGTCGTGCTGTTCGGCATCAGTTTCTACTTTCTGCTGTTCGCGCCGACTGACCGACAGGCCTCGCGCGCCTATCTGCGGCGCGTCCTGGGCCGGCCGCCGCGTCTGGCCGATCTATTCCGGCACTTCCACAGTTTCGCGACCTGCATTCACGACCGGGTCTACCTGCTCAATGACCGCTTCGATCTGTTCGCTATCCAGGTCCACGGGCAGGACGCCATCGATGCGGTGCTGGCCGCCGGTCGCGGCGCCTTCCTGATGGGGGCGCACCTGGGCAGCTTCGAGCT
>JBGSHR010000432.1:0-6348 GCA_041752155.1 Thiobacillaceae bacterium
GACAGCTTGGCGGCGCGGGCGGAGGTGAGATGGAAACCCAGGGTGAGGCCGGCGCCCAGGGCGGCCCCGGCCTTGAGGAAGGCGCGGCGGCCCGGATCGTGGGGGCCGGTATCGAGAAGGGCGGAATCGAGAAGGGCGGGATCGCGCGGGGCGGAATCGTGCAGGGTGTTCATGGTCAGGCTCCCAGGCGCCGGGCGGCGGCATGGATGCCGTCCCGGATGCGTTGATAGGTGGCGCAACGGCACAGATTGCCGTTCATGGCCTGGTCGATGTCCCCGTCGCTGGGTTTGGGGTTGTCCGCCAGCAAGGCGGCGGCGCGCATGAGCTGGCCCGAGTGGCAATAGCCGCACTGGGGCACGTCCAGCTCCGCCCAGGCGCCGCGCAGGGCGTCGATGACCGGGCCGCCGATGCCCTCGATGGTCAGCACGGATTTGCCCGCCAGGGTGCCGATTTCCACGGAACAGGCCTTGGCCGGCTTGCCGTCGATATGCACGGTGCAGGCGCCGCAGAAGGATTCGCCGCAGCCGAACTTGGTGCCGGTGAGTTGCAGGTGATCGCGCAAGACCCACAACAGCGGCGTGTCCTTGGGAACGTCCACGCCGTGGGGCTTGCCGTTGATAGTGAAATTGATCATGTCCACCTCCTGATCGTATGGGGCACGGGTGAGGGCGGTGCGAGGTGCCGGAACGCCGTCGTCGCCCCCCGCGATACCCGACTCGATTGCTAAGTAATTATGCTAGCCCACAAATTTTGAAATTCTCAGGGCGAGGGGTGAGCGGTTGGGCGTGGCCAGGGGGGCGCGGGGGAGGCGACGAGTGTCTGCTCTTCGGGCTGAGCCGACGTTGGCACTCGTGGCCTCGTGTGTCGGGAGTGCGGCCGTTACCGGACGTTGACGACATTACGGCCCCCCCGCACTGGGTTCATCTAACGTAAGGCTGTGTAGTCAAGGCGCTCGTCTGCGTATAAAATGCACAGAGTTGAGCGGAGGATACACAGGTGACCAGTCGATCATTGACCATGTCTGACCTGCTGGCCATCAGTGGGTATACGCGTGACCAGATGCGTGGCTTGCTGGAGGCCATGCCCGCCTATGCCAGTCGCAATTCACGGGTACGCGTTGCGAAGCAGTACACCGCGCAGGATTTGCTGGTGGTACGAACCTGCTCTCAACTGGAGTCCCGCTATGGATTTCAGCGGGCCGCTGTCGCAGGCTTTTCCGATGCGCTCCGATCCGTGTTGTCCGGGCCAAGGCCTCTATCGACGACGGCGCGTTTGCTGTTTACTTTCGAGCCATTGAACGTTCGGTACGTCGAGGCGACGGAAGCCATTGAGGAAGGGCTGTTGATACCTCTGGCACCGATTTTCCATGCAGTTGACGAATATCTCTTGCCTGAGCATGTGAGGTTGACTTGGGGGCAACGAGAACTGGGGTTCGGGCCGCAGTCCATCAACTCGGCTTCGGACATACAGAATCCTGCCCCGGCGGGAAAAGCTGATCAGACACGGAGGGCGCTGTGAATTACAACGCACAAGTCCTAAGGTCCTCCCTGACTCGTCTTGGGTATCGAGCAACAGACGTTTATCAGGCCTTCCGGTTCGCAGCGGTTGATCAGCCGTCGCGGCCCGTGCGCCGAGTGGATGCTGCGGCATTCCTTGATGGTACTGCATCGTATCGGACTGCAGCATTGGGGGTCGTTCGCACTGCTGCAAACGAAACCGCGCAGCAGACCGTTGAAGCAACACGCAGCTTAGGTGCACCTTTTCTCGTCGTCATTGAGGGCGATGAAGCCTCGATGTGGACCTACACAGCCAGTGGGGTCACACAACTCGACAGTACATCTGCATCGCAGTGGCAAGCGCTGCTAGCCGATCATAAGAAATTTGGTCCTGGCCCCATCCGTCAGTTGAAGGCCCTGCAGGTGCGCGAAGACACGCCCGCTACAGGTCTGCTGTTCGATCCACGTACCTTGTACAGCATTCGGGCAAGCACGCAGTTGGCTCTGGATGAATTGCTGACCCAATTCCTTTCCCATTTCGATGGAACACGAACCACGGCGGGACAGCTTTCTCTACAAACACACTACGAAGTGTTGTTTCCGCTAGTTTTCCGGCTGCTGGCTGGCAAAATCCTCATCGACCGTGAAGACAGCCAGGTCTCGTCCATCGATCCGGACGATCCACGTCAAGTCGTGGCAACCGTCGAGACGCTGTACTCACTGTCTCCTCAGCGGCTACAGTGGACCAAGGTCCGAGTGGCGCAACTCGCATCCGCTTGGCGGGATTTGCGTGAAGGCCTGTATGTCCGAAATGTTGCGGCTGATGATCTGGCGTTCGTCTATGAGAACACGCTCATCACGCCGGAGACGCGCAAGGCGTTCGGCACGCACAGCACACCGTATAGTGCCGCGGATTATGTGATCCGCTCGCTTCGGCTGCCAGAGGGAAATGCCGCAGCACAGTTGCGTGTTTATGAACCTTTCGCGGGTGCGTGCGTGTTCCTGACGGCTGCCCTGCGACGGTTCAAGGAACTGTTTCCTCAGTCATGGACAGTGGGCAAGGTGCACGAGCATCTTGTGAGCCACTTCGTCGCCAGCGAGATCGACCCCTTTGCCTGTGAGATCGCTCGATTGGCGCTGATCCTGGCCGACTACCCGAATCACAACGGCTGGCGCATCACGCGAGAGGATCTGTTCGAGTCGAATCAATTAGCGGATCGGGTCAGCCAATGCGACGTGCTGTTGTGTAATCCGCCATTTGAGGACCTTGACGAGCCCATTGAGGGGATTTCAGTCCACAAGCCTGTAGTGCTCCTGGATGCCGTCATCAAGACGCCACCGGCATTTGTTGGTGTCGTGATGCCCAGCGGTTTTTCCACGCATAAGGTTTATCGGGAACACATCCGGCGTATTTGCGAGATCTACGCCGACGTCGAGGTGATGCTGCTGCCTGAGGGCGTGTTTCGCCACGCCTCTATTGGTGCTGAGGTACTGATTGCACAATCGCGGCGCGGCGATTCCATCATCGGTGAAGACCTCGGCGATGAGTCGACCATTCGCAAGAGCATTGTGCGGCGAACCGACTGGCCGCGTTTCACCCAGACCTTGCAAACGTCGTCCAGTGACGTGGCACAGGTCAATCCCCACACTTCGCCGGGTCTGGTCGCACTTCGCCCTCTCAGGCGTATTTGGGATTACCTTGCGGAGTTCCCCGTTCTAGATAACGTGGCAGAACTGCATCGGGGATTGGAGTGGAAGAGTGACCAGCGAGATGCAAGTCGATCCAAAGCGTCAGCAGGCTTTCGGCGCGGTTTGCATCGACGAGAATCACTCGCGCAGTTCGAAGTGAAACAGGCAACCTATATTGATACACGCCCATCTAGCTTGCGTGGAGGGGCCATCGAGTACAGATGGTCATCTCCAAAAATAATATGCAATGCGGCTCGTACTTCGCGAGGACCGTGGAGACTGGCGGCAGTGGTTGATTTGGATGGCCTGTATGCTTCGCAGCAGTTCTTTGGTATCTGGCTACGTGAAACAACTGAGAGTCCGTTGAGCCTTATTGAGCTGTGTGCAGTGCTGAACTCGCCGCTGGCCAATGCCTTTAGCTTCGTGCATGACGAAGAGCGGCGTTTTCGTGTTGAGGTCATGAAGCGGATTCCTCTTCCCCAGGTACGCATCTCTCGCGAGATTGAGAGTTTGGTTACTGATTACATGGTTGCTTGTGAAGGGGATGATGGCCCCTTGTTTTCCTCGCGACCGAGATCAGCGGAAGACCTTCTCCTGGAGATTGACGCACTGGTTCTGAAGGCGTACGACTTGCCGCCCAAATTGGAGCGCGAATTGCTGCGCTTCATGAATGAGGGACAACGCCCGAGCAGTGCGGCTTTCGGTAGGTACCCAGGTACGGGTCGCGATGATGCGGCAATTCCATTACACAAGCGGTTGGTCATGTGCAGCACGGATATTCAGGCATCGTGGCGCACTCTGACGGAGCCCCTTCCCAAGGGGGTGGCTGACGTGTTTGACCTGGCATGAAGGGCTGACCATGTTCCTTCTTGATACCAGCGTTTTATCGGATCTGGTGAATCCGGGTCGGCCACTTCATGCCAAAGCTGTTGCCTTTAAGAACCAGTATGCAGGGGAGGAGCAGCGCCTGTTCATCTGCGTGATCTCCCTCGCCGAAATGCAATTCGGCCTTGACTTGTATGAAGGCCACGCATCCCGGCCTAGCCAAGCGGCTCTCGACGTTGTCCGCGGACATATTAGGGCAGCAAGCAGCATCTCAGCGCCTTTGGAGGTAACTCGCCATGTAGCCCTGGAACAGGGCCGGCTACGCGCTAAGTGGGCAAGGAAACTCGCCCCAAACAAAGCTGCCCAAGGCAAACTGAAGGGCTCACCTCCTGAACGGTGGAGCAACGACTGGCCGGCGAACGCGTTGCAGATCACAGAGAACGATATCTGGATCGCAGCGATGGCACTCACACATGACCTGACATTGGTGGCTTGTGACAAAGACTTTGGCAAGCTTGCAGAAGCCGAATCGCAACTACGGATTATCAGAATTCAGTGATCCGACAATGTTCAAAAACGCTTACTGGCTGTTGGTGAGCATCAGTAGGCAACTACGGACCCTGCAGCTTTCCTCTAGTGGCAGGTAAGCAACTCATTGCCGACAACATTAGCTGCGGGCTACAGGTCTGCTTCGGCCGAATAACCGACAGTCGACGATCCCGCCCACCCGGCTGCCACACCGGTAAAGCAGGCACGCCACCCCCCGCAAAAGGCATTAGCCGTTCACCCCCCAGCCCCGCCCCCAAGTCCCGCATTGGTGCACCCCCGCACCGCCCGCACCAAATCCAGCCAGAAATCCCCTTCCCGCCCGATGCCGGCCAGGGCCGAGATTCCCCTCGCTCCCCAGTCCTGGCAAGGCTTTGCGCCGCATTCTGGGGGCGGGTGTGGCGGCTGGCATGGCTGTTGCTAACGACCCAGGACGGGAAAAAGCGGCGCTGGTCGTCTGCCTTTACCGCGCAGGGTGGCTAGGGTTCCGGTCCCGCAAGGGATGGCTGGTCCGAGAGCTGCCCGGCCCAGCAGTCAGGGGCTCCACGGAGGGAGAAAAGCCCGGGAGATCGCGCTAGTCGCTATCCCTATGCCCATCCATTGACCAAGGAGTTCGCCATGCATCTCGATTCATTGCCGAAGAAACTGCTCGCCGTCGCCGCGGGCGCCCTGTTGCTTTCCAGCGCCCACGCCGCGCCCACCCTGAAGCTGGGCCTGACCACCTGGATCGGCTATGCGCCGTTCTACGTGGCCGACAGCCTGGATCTGTACAAGAAATACGGCCTCAAGGTGAGCCTGAAGACCTTCGCCGATCCGGCCATGCTGCCCGCCGCCATGACCAGCAACGCGGTGGACGGCGCCCTCATGACCTACGACCAGGTGATCGGCGCGGCCGGCCAGGGGCGCGACTTCAAGGTGGTGATGCCGGTGGATTATTCCTACGGCGGCGACGCGGTGCTGGCGGCCAAGCCCATCAGCAAGATCAGCGAACTGAAGGGCAAGAAGGTGGCCTACGCGCCCCTGTCCCCCTCCGACTTCCTGCTCGCCTACGCCCTGAAGATCAATGGCATGAGCGACAAGGACATCCAGCCGGTGAACATGACGCCGGAGGCGGTGCCGGCGGCCATGGCCTCGGGCGCGGTGCCGGCGGGCGTCACCTACGAGCCCAACGTGTCCCAGATCCTGGACATGCCCGGCGGCAAGTTCCAGGTGATCTACTCGTCCCGCGAGGCCCCCGGCATCATCACCGACGTGCTGGCCTTCGACGCCAAGCACGTGGCCAAGGACGGCGTGCGCATCACCGCCCTGATGCGCGGCTACCTGGACGGCCTGGCCTACATTCAGGCCAAGCCCGCCGAGGCGGCCAAGCTGATCGGCAAGGCGGTGGGGGTGTCCGACAAGGAGGCCCTGGAGCAGCTCAAGGGGGTGCGCAACATCCCCCTGAAGGAAATGCCCACGACCTACGCCAAGGGCAAGGACACCACCTCCTTCTTCGTGAGCGGCGAGGTGATTAACGAGCTCCTGCAGAAGAACGGCCAGATCAAGAAGGCCGTGGCCATCCCGTCCACCCTGGACGACCGCTACGTGAAGGCCCTGCTCAAGTAAGCCTCCCGGAAAGTCTCCCGTAACCCAGACCGTCCCGCCGGCGCCGCCCCAGGTTGCGCCGGCGGGATGCCGTTCGACAGGAGCCCCTCATGTTCCCTCGTGTTTTTCGCCATCCGGACGGCGCCCTGCCCAACCTGCTGGCCTTCGCCTACCTTCTGGCGGCCTATGCCGGCGGGCTCGGGCTGAT
>JBGSHR010000433.1:0-3543 GCA_041752155.1 Thiobacillaceae bacterium
CAAAGAAAACACACCCCGCTTCGGCGCCCTTCGGGTTCCCTCGTTCAGGGCCCAGGCCGCGCAACTGCTGGGCCGGCCCTACTCCATCTCCGGCCGGGTGGTGGGCGGCGACCAGTTGGGACGCAAGATCGGCTACCCCACCGCCAATATCCAACTCAAGCACAACCGCCCGCCGGTGAAGGGCATCTTCGCGGTCCACGTCCAGGGCCTGGAGCAAGCCGACTGGCCCGGCGTGGCCAGCCTGGGCACCCGCCCCACGGTGCATGCGAACGGCCGTCCCACCCTGGAGGTGCACCTGTTCAACTTCGACCGCGCCATCTACCGCCGCCACCTGCGCGTCGAGTTCCTGCACAAGCTGCGCGACGAGGCCAAGTTTCCCAACCTGGATGCCCTGATCGCCCAGATCGGGGAGGATGCGCGGCAGGCGCGGGAGTTGCTGAATGTGTGATTTTGGGCTGGAGGGTAATTTCGACCAGGGTGCGGTCGGCAGAGCGGGGTTGGCCGGGGGCGCCCGGCGATGCATCACTTTCTTTGCTTGTGCAAAGAAAGTAACCAAAGAAAGCACACCCCGCTGCCGCCGAAACCCCGAGGGTTTTGCCCTTGCCCGGGCGGCGAAAGAACTCGCCCCTGCGGGGCTCAGACAGCTTTCGCCGGCCTTCGGCTGCCCCGATCAAGGGAAAAACCCTCGGCGGCGGCAGAGGGGGAAAGGCGTCGCATGCGATCCGCGTGCAACAAACCGCCTTTGTGCGGCGCAGCCGCACGGCAAGCGCAGCGAAGCCCTGCCGTTGATTTTGACTTTGACGTTCCCCCCTCTGAGGCGCCTCGTTCAGGGCCCGGGCCGGGGGGCCGTCGGCGAGGACTGTCTGAGCCCGAAGGGCGAGTTCCGCAGCCGCCCCGGCCTGGGCCCTGAACGAGGGAACCCGAAGGGCGCCGAAGCGGGGTGTGTTTTCTTTGGTTACTTTCTTTGCACAAGCAAAGAAAGTAATGCGTCGCCGGGCGCCCCCGGCCAACCGGCGGCCCCCCATCCATCACAGCCATTCCCGGCCACCAAACACGGCCACTGACGAAAATGCCCGACTACAAAGACACCCTCAACCTGCCCGACACCCCCTTCCCCATGCGCGGCGACCTCGCCAAGCGCGAGCCGGGCTGGATCAAGCAATGGCAGGAGAAAAAGCTCTACGACAAGCTGCGCGCCAACGCCGCCGGCCGGCCCAAGTTCATCCTCCACGACGGCCCGCCCTATGCCAACGGCGACATCCACATCGGCCACGCGGTGAACAAGATCCTCAAGGACATCATCGTCAAGTCCAAGACCCTGGACGGCTTCGACGCCCCCTACGTGCCGGGCTGGGACTGCCACGGCCTGCCCATTGAATTGGTGGTGGAGAAGACCCACGGCAAGGCCATCCCCGCCGCGCAATTCCGCGAGCTATGCCGCGCTTACGCCGCCAGCCAGGTGGAACGCCAGAAGGCCGACTTCATCCGCCTGGGGGTGCTGGGGGATTGGGACCACCCCTACCTGACCATGGACTTCCGCTTCGAGGCGGACATCATCCGCGAGTTGGGGAAGATCCAGGCCAACGGCCATCTCTATCTCGGCGCCAAGCCGGTGCACTGGTGCGTGGATTGCGGTTCCGCCCTGGCCGAGGCGGAAGTGGAATACGAGGACAAGACCTCGCCGGCCATCGACGTGGCCTTCCCGGTGGCGGACCTGGCCGACCTGGCGCGCCGCATCGGCGTGGACGCCATCGAATGCCCGACCTACGCGGTGATCTGGACCACCACCCCCTGGACCCTGCCCGCCAACCAGGCGGTGGCGGTGCACGCCGAGCTGCGCTACGACTTGGTGCGCACCCCCAAGGGCCTGCTGATCCTGGCCCGGGATCTGGCCGAGGCGGCGATCAAGCGCTACGGCTTCGAGACCGTGGAGACCGTGGCCCAGATCGACGGCCGCGACCTGGAGGGCCTCCAGCTTCATCACCCCTTCTACTCGCGCCAGGTGCCGGTGATCCTGGCCGACTTCGTCACCCTGGAAGCGGGCGTGGGCCTGGTGCACATCGCCCCCGGCCACGGCCATGACGACTACATCGCCGGCCTGAAATACGGCCTCAAGGTGGACAACCCGGTGGGAGACGACGGCCGGTTCTACGCCGACGTGGAACTGGTGGGCGGCCAGAGCATCTGGGCCGGCAACAAGACCGTGCTGGCGGCCCTGGCCGACAACGGCCACCTGCTGGCCGAGGCCAAACTCACCCACAGCTACCCCCATTGCTGGCGCCACAAGACGCCGATCATCTTCCGCGCCACGCGCCAGTGGTTCATCGGCATGGACCGCGCCGGCCTGCGCGACAAGGCCATGCAGGCGGTGGAGGACACCGAGTTCTTCCCGGCCTGGGGCCGCGCCCGCCTGGAGGCCATGATGAAGAACCGGCCCGACTGGTGCGTCTCGCGCCAACGCAACTGGGGCGTGCCCATGCCCTTCTTCGTGCACAAGACCACGGGCGAGCTGCACCCGCGCACCCAGGAACTGCTGGAGGACGTGGCCCGGCGGGTGGAACAGGCCGGCATCGAGGCCTGGTTCAGCCTGGACCCGGCCGAGCTGCTGGGGGATGAAGCGGCGGACTACATCAAGAACCGGGACACCCTGGACGTGTGGTTCGACTCCGGCGTCACCCACGCCTGCCTGCTCAAGGAGCGGGAAGGCTTGCAACACCCGGCCGACCTCTATCTGGAAGGCTCGGACCAGCATCGCGGCTGGTTCCAGTCCTCCCTGCTCACCGGCTGCGCCACCGACGGCCACGCTCCCTACGCCGCCTTGCTGACCCACGGCTTCGTGGTGGACGCCAAGGGCCACAAGATGTCCAAGTCCAAGGGCAATGTCATTGCCCCCCAGAAGGTGATGGACACCTACGGCGCCGACATCCTGCGTCTGTGGGTGGCCAGCACCGACTACTCGGGCGAACTCACCATCTCCGACGAGATCCTCAAGCGCTCCGTGGACGGCTACCGACGCATCCGCAACACCCTGCGCTTCCTGCTGGCCAACACCGCCGACTTCCATTTCGCCGAGCACGCGGTGCCGGTGGCCGACTGGCTGGAGATCGACCGCTACGCCCTGGCCCTGACGCGCCAGATGCAGGAGGCGGTGCTGGCCGACTACCGCGTGTACAGCTTCCACACCGCCGTGCAGCGCCTGCACCACTTCTGCTCCGAGGACCTGGGCGCCTTCTACCTGGACATCCTCAAGGACCGGCTCTACACCGCCGGCGCCGACTCCCAGGCGCGCCGTGGGGCCCAGACCGCCCTGTGGCACATCCTGCACACCCTGACCCGGCTCATGGCCCCCATCCTGTCCTTCACCGCCGAGGAGATCTGGGCCTTGCAGTGCCAGTCCGAGAGCGTGTTCCTGTCCCTCTGGCATGAACTGCCGGTCCAGGCGGACGAAGACGCCCTCACCGCCCGCTGGGCACGGCTGCGCGAGCTGCGCGCCCTGGCCCTGAAGCGCATCGAGGAACTGCGCGCGGACGGCCGGGTGGGCTC
>JBGSHR010000434.1:0-2930 GCA_041752155.1 Thiobacillaceae bacterium
AGGCGTCGGGCCTCGGCCAGGGTGGCGTCGGTGTCATGGGCCAGGGCGGGCGGCACTTCCAGGGAGACATAGCCGTCCCGCCCGCCGGTGTCCGCGTATACCGCGCGCAACTGCCCGGCGGCGGCCTGGATGTCGGGCAGCACCAAGCGTTCCAGTATCTCGGCCGGTGACAGGCCCTGGCCGCGCAGTTCTTCCAGATCGGCGCGGTAGTCCGCGTCAGCGCCAATCGCTTTCTCGAAGATAGCCGGGTTGGACGTGACGCCGCGAAGTTCGTCCTCGGCCATCAGGCGGGCCAGGCCGCCGGTCGTGACCAGGTGGCGGTCGATGTAGTCCAGCCAGATGGATTGGCCTTGTTGGGGCAGGTGTTTGAGCGGGTTCATGGGGACTCCTTCGTGGTTGGGACAGGCGGCCATTGCTTGGTGCAGCCTGCTTCTGTCAGGTTGGTCGCCGGACGAGAACATTCCTGACAGAAAAAGATTTTTGTCAGGAATCCGAATCCCGCGCGACCAAGGTACACAAGCTCATCGAACGAGGAAGCCGCCATGCATGACACCCTCCCGCTATTGCGGACCACCGATTTTCCCGCCCCGCGCCGGCAGCGGCTGACGACGCTGCAAGTCAACCTGGGCTACCGCTGCAATCAGACTTGTGTGCATTGCCACGTCAACGCCGGCCCCAAGCGCACGGAGATGATGGACGACGCGAATATCGATCTGATTCCCGCTGTGTTGGCGGCGCGGGGATTGCAGACCCTGGACCTCACCGGCGGCGCGCCTGAGCTGCACCCACGTTTTCGCGATCTGGTGGAAGCGGCGCGGGCCTTGGGCGTGAAGGTGATCGACCGCTGCAATCTGACCATCTTGTCCGAACCCGGTTTCGACGATCTGGCTGATTTTCTTGCGGATCGACAAGTGGAAGTGGTGGCCTCGCTGCCCTGCTACCTGGAGGACAACGTGGACAAGCAACGCGGCAAGGGGGTGTATGCGCGCAGCATCGCCGGGCTTAAGCGGCTCAACCGTCTGGGATACGGCCAGCCGGGCAGCGGGCTGGCTCTGCATCTGGTGTTCAACCCCGCCGGCCCCAGCCTGCCGCCGGAGCAAGTTGGCCTGGAGGCGAGCTACAAGAAGGAACTCCTGCAACGCCACGGCATCGTCTTCAGCCAGTTGTTCACCATTACCAACATGCCCATCCTGCGCTTCGGCAGCACCTTGGTGTCGAAGGGCCAGTTCGCCGACTACATGGCCTTGTTGAAGGACAGTTTCAGCGCCGCCAACCTGGAGCAGGTGATGTGCCGCGAACTGATCAGCGTGGACTGGCAGGGCCATCTGTACGACTGCGACTTCAACCAGATGCTGGGCCTGCCCGCCCGTCTGAACGGCACGCCGCGTCCGCATCTGCGCGACCTGCTCGAACACGATCCAGCGGGCAATCCGGTGCGAGTGGCGGACCACTGCTACGGCTGCACCGCCGGCCAGGGCAGCAGTTGCGGCGGAGCGCTGGATGAAGCCACGCAGCAACCCCGGATGGAGTGCGCGGCATGAAACGACTCGCCCTGCTTCTCCTCGTTGCCGCCCTCGTCGTGGCGTTTTTCGCCTTCGACCTGGGGCGCTACCTGACCCTGGATGCGCTCAAGTCCAGCCAGGCCACCTTCGCCGCCTGGTATGACGGCTCGCCGCTCGTGGTAATCGGCGCCTACTTCCTCGTTTACGTGGCGGTCACCGCCCTGTCGCTACCCGGCGCGGCGGTGATGACCCTGGCCGGCGGCGCGTTATTCGGGCTGGGGACGGGCACCCTGGTGGTGTCGTTCGCGTCCAGCATCGGCGCCACCCTGGCCTTCCTGGCATCGCGCTTCCTGTTGCGCGATTGGGTGCAGAGCCGCTTCGGTGACCGGCTCGCCGCCGTCAACGCCGGCATGGAGAAGGACGGCGCCTTCTATCTCTTCACGTTGCGCCTGGTGCCGTTGTTTCCCTTCTTCGTCATCAATCTGGTCATGGGCCTGGCCCCGATCAAGGCCCGCACCTTCTATTGGGTGAGCCAGGTCGGCATGCTGGCCGGCACCCTGGTTTATGTGAACGCCGGCACGCAACTGGCTCAGCTCGACAGCCTGGCGGGCATCCTCTCGCCCAGCCTCATCGTCTCCTTTGCGCTGCTCGGGGTGTTTCCGCTGTTGGCGAAGAAGCTTGTCGCCCTGGTGCAGGCGCGCAAGGTCTATGCCGGCTGGCACAAACCCGCGCGCTTCGACCGCAACCTGGTGGTGATCGGCGCCGGCGCCGGTGGCCTGGTGTCGGCCTACATCGCCGCCGCCGTGAAGGCCAAGGTGACGCTGATCGAGAGCCACAAGATGGGCGGCGATTGCCTCAACTACGGCTGCGTGCCATCCAAGGCGCTGATCCGCAGCGCCCGCTTCATGAAAGAGGTGCGTGAGGCCGAGACGCTGGGCGTGCGGAACGCCCATGCAGAAGCCGATTTCGGCCAGATCATGGCGCGGGTGCGAAGCGTGGTGCGCCAGGTCGAACCCCACGATTCGGTGGAGCGCTACACCCAACTGGGAGTGGAGGTGATTCAGGGCCGCGCGCGCATCACCTCGCCGTGGACGGTGGAGGTGGAGACCGGCGTGGGAGATTTGGCAAATAAGCAGACCCTCTCCACCCGCGCCATCGTCATCGCCACCGGCGCCAGCCCGGTCATCCCGAAGATCCCCGGCATCGAGGCGGTACGCCATGTCACCTCGGACACGATCTGGTCATTGACCGAGAAACCCGAGCGCCTGGTGGTGCTGGGCGGCGGCCCGATCGGCTGCGAGCTGGCCCAAGCCTTCGCTGGCATCGGTTGCCGGGTCACCCAGGTGGCGCGCTCCGGCATCATGGGCAAGGAGGATGCCGACGCCATCGCCCTGGTGGAAGCGGGTCTGCGCGCCGACGGCGTAGATC
>JBGSHR010000435.1:0-3718 GCA_041752155.1 Thiobacillaceae bacterium
GCGCTAGGGACCCACGTGCTCGCGGCGGCTGAGGAGGGTGGCGGCGTCGCGGCGCTGGAAACCCAGGTCCAGGCGGGCCTGCCAGGCGGTGTTCTCCCCTCTCCCGGCGGGAGAGGGGCTGGGGGTGAGGGCGGTATTCAAATCGAAGCTGGGGGAACGCCCCTCCCATCTTCGATGACGTTGACCCCAACCCTCTCCCGCCTGCGGGAGAGGGAGCAAAACCTCTGTATCGCGTCTCATGCCGGCCATCATACCGACAGCAGTTCTCGCACCCCATCCCTATCCATGTCCGCCCCGGCGCCGCGCTTGATGAATTCGCCCCGCTCCATGAGCAGGTACTGATCCGCCAGGGAGCGGGCGAAGTCGTAGTACTGCTCCACCAGCAGGATGGCCATGCTGCCTTCCTCGGCCAGGGTGCGGATGGCCCGCTCGATGTCCTTGATGATGGACGGCTGGATACCCTCGGTGGGCTCGTCCAGGATCAGCAGTTTCGGCCCGAAGGCCAGGGCCCGGCCGATGGCCAGTTGTTGTTGCTGGCCGCCCGACAGGTCGCCGCCGCGACGCTTCATCATCTGCTTCAGCACCGGGAACATCTCGAAGATGCGCTCCGGAATGGGCGTGCCGCCGGGCCGGGTGGCCAGGCCCATGCGCAGGTTTTCCTCCACGGTCAGGCGCGGAAAGATCTCCCGGCCCTGGGGCACGTAGCCGATGCCGGCCTTGACCCGGGCGTGGGAGGGGATGCCGGTGATGGTCTGGCCGTCGAAGCGCACCGTGCCGGTCTTGGCCGGCACCAGGCCCATCAGGCATTTCAACAGCGTGGTCTTGCCCACGCCGTTGCGCCCCAGCAGGCAGGTGACCTGGCCGGTGGGGGCCTCGAAGCCGAGGTCGCGCAGGATGTGGCTGCCGCCGTAATACTGGTTGAGGTTTTCGACTTTCAGCATGATGCGTTCCCGGCAAGGGCAAAGCGGTCAGGACGGCTGGACTGGTTAAATGTTTGGGCTGGGTTGGTTTTGCCCCCCTTTGGCAAAGGGGGGTAGGGAGGATTCGAGGCGGGTAGCACGCCTGCCAAGCTCCGCGAAATCCCCCCCGACCCCCATGGCACTAAGTTAAGGCTCGGGGCGAGCACAGTCGCCATATTGCTCCCTCTCCCGCAGGCGGGATAACCAGCGACTTGGGGGCTTTGCCCCCTAGTCGAATGGTTAGTAGTTCCATCAGAGGGTTGGGGTGAGGGCGTTTGCCCCATGACTGCGCTTGCCAAGACCCTCATCCCCGGCCCTTCTCCCGCCTGCGGGAGAAGGGAGAAAGGCGCGGTTGGCCTTAACTTAGCGCCATGGCCCCCCGGCCTCCCTTTTGCAAAGGGGGGGGCACACCGGTCCATGAAACCCTCAGCGGCCAAGGTACACCTCCACCACCCGCGGGTCGGCCTGCACCGTGGCCAGGTCGCCTTCCGCCAGCACCGAGCCTTCGTGCAGCACCGTCACCTTGCCGCCCAGTTGTTCGATGAAGGCCATGTCGTGCTCCACCACCACCAGGCTGTGCTTGCCCGCCAGGGACTTGAACAGCTCGCCGGTGCGCTCCGTCTCGTCGTCGGTCATGCCCGCCACCGGCTCGTCCAGCAGCAAGAGTTGCGGTTCCTGCATGAGCAGCATGCCGATCTCCAGCCACTGTTTCTGGCCGTGGGAGAGCAGGCCGGCCTGGCGCTGGGCTTCCTTGTCCAGGCGGATCAGGCGCAGGGTGTCGGCGATCTTGTCGCGGCCCACGTCGTCCAGCCGGGCGAACAGGCTGGAGAGGGCGCGCTTGTCGGTCTTCATGGCCAGTTCCAGGTTCTCGAACACCGTGTGGTTCTCGAACACCGTCGGTTTCTGGAACTTGCGGCCGATACCGGCATGGGCGATCTCTGGCTCGGTCATGCCGGTCAGGTCTATGGTCTGGCCGAAGTAGCAGGTGCCGGTATCGGGCCGGGTCTTGCCGGTGATGACGTCCATCATGGTGGTCTTGCCGGCGCCGTTGGGGCCGATGATGCAGCGCAGCTCGCCGGCGTCGATGGTCAGGTTCAGGTTGTTCAGGGCCTTGAAGCCGTCGAAGCTGACCGAGATGTCCTCCAGGTAGAGGATGACCTTGTGGGAGATGTCCAGGCCCGGTGTGCGCATATGCCCCACCGCCCGGGTGTCGTCATCCCAGCCGGTGTACTGGATGGTTTGTCCGTCGTTCATGCCGTTGCCTTTTGCTTCATGCGTTTCCACAGGCCCACCACGCCCTCCGGCAGCCACAGGGTCACCCCGACGAACAGGGCGCCGAGGAAGAACAGCCAGTATTCCGGGAAGGCCACGGTGAAGTAGCTCTTGGACAGGTTCACCAGGGCCGCGCCGATCACCGGCCCGATCAAGGTGGCCCGGCCCCCCACCGCCGTCCAGATGGCGATCTCGATGGAGTTGGCGGGGGACATCTCGCTGGGGTTGATGATGCCCACCTGGGGCACGTACAAGGCGCCGGCAATGGAGCACAGCACCGCCGACAAGGTCCAGATGAACAGCTTGTAGTGCAGCGGGTTGTAGCCCATGAACATGACCCGGGACTCGGCGTCGCGGATGGCCGTGAGCACCCGGCCGAACTTGGAGGTCATCAGCCAGCGGCCCAGCAGCAGGGTGGCCATGAGCATCAGGGCTGACAGGGCGAACAGGATGGAACGCATCTCCGGCGAGGTGATGTCGTAGCCCAGGATGCGCTTGAAGTCGGTGAAGCCGTTGTTGCCGCCGAAGCCGGTCTCGTTGCGGAAGAAGAACAGCATGGCGGCGTAGGTCAGGGCCTGGGTGATGATGGAGAAGTACACCCCCTTGATGCGCGAGCGGAAGGCGAAGTAGCCGAAGGTGTAGGCCAGCAGGGCCGGCGCCACCAGCACCAGCACCAGGGCCCAGAGGAAGGAGTCGCTGCCGGCCCAGTACCAGGGCAGTTCCTTCCAGTCCAGGAACACCATGAAGTCCGGCAGGTGCGAGTGGTAGGAGCCGTCGGTGCCGATCTGGCGCATCAGGTACATGCCGAAGGCGTAGCCGCCCAGGGCGAAGAACACCCCGTGGCCCAGGGACAGGATGCCGGCGTAGCCCCAGATCAGGTCCATGGCCACGGCGACGATGGCGTAGCACATCACCTTGCCGCCCAGGGTGATGACGTAGTTGGACACGTGCAGCGGATGCTCGTGGGGCACGTAGACATGCAGCACCGGCAGCAGCACCAGGGTGACGGCCGCGAACAGGGCCAGGGCGATCCAGCCGGAGCGGGGCAGGGAATTCAGGAAGCGAATCAAGAAGGGGGTACGCATATCTGCAATCACTCGAATGGGCTCTGCTCCCTTCTCCCGCAGGCGGGAGAAGGGCTGGGGATGAGGGTGCATGTTGAGGTACGGCTGTCGCCAAGGGCGCTTCCCCTCACCCCAACCCCTCTCCCGCCCGCGGGCGAGGGGCTTGTACGGCTGGCATAGGCAATCATCGTCGTCATCTCAGTTCTCCACGAATCGGCCCTTGAGCGCGAACAAGCCCTGGGGCCGCTTCTGGATGAAGACAATGATGATCACCAGCACCACGATCTTGGCGATCACCGCGCCGGCCCAGCCTTCAAGGAACTTGGTGGCCACCCCCAGGCCCAGGGCGGCCCACACGGCGCCGGCCTGTTGGCCGACGCCGCCCAGCACCACCACCATGAAGGAATCGACGAGGTAGCCCTG
>JBGSHR010000436.1:0-13526 GCA_041752155.1 Thiobacillaceae bacterium
GCAACACCGCCAAGGGACAGGCCGGGGTCTTCACCACCACCGGCATGGCCGGATAGGCCACCTGCGTCGGCTGACCCGTCAGGGTGGCGGCCAAGGCCTTCACCTGTTGCAGCAGCGGCATGACGAAGGGCAGCACCAGGCCTTCCACCTCGGCGCAATCGCCCACGGCATGGATGTCCGGGTCGCTGCTGGCCAGGTGGCGGTCGACAACGATGCCCCGATTCACCTTCAGGCCCGCGCCGGCGGCCAGGGTGGTGCGCGAGCGCAGGCCGATGGCGGAGAGCACCAGGTCCGCTTCCACCACACTGCCGTCATCCAGCGTGAGGCGTTGGCCCGAGAGGGTTTGCTCCACGGCCTGGGCCTTGCGGCCGAAATGCCAATCCACGCCCTTGGCCGCAAGCGCGTCGGCCAAGGCCTGCCCCATGGCCTCGGGCAGTAGTCGCTCCAGAGGCCAAAGCCCCGGGTGCACCACACTCACCCCATGACCGGCGCCGGCCAGATCGTTGGCGAACTCGCAGCCGATCAGGCCGCCCCCCAGGATGGCCACGTGATGCTTGCCTGCCAGGGCGGCACGAAAGCGCGTGTAGTCGCCCAGGTCGTTGACGCTGAACACGGCCCCGTTGCCAGTCAAACCATGGGGAATGGGGTCGGCCCCCAGGGCCAGCACCAGCTTGCTGTAGGCGATGGCCCCCTGGTCCGTGGCCACGATCCGGGCCGCCGGGTCGATGGCGCTCACCCGGGTGTGGCTCAGGACCCGCACGTTCTGGGCCTCGACCATCTGCTCCGGGGTCTGGCTGGCCAGTTGCTCGGGCGACTTGCCGGCGGCCAGGGCGTTGGACAGGTTGGGCTTGGCATAGGCGCGGCCGTCGTCGGCGGTGATGACGCTGATGGGCGTGTCCCGGTCGCGCTTGCGCAGTTCCCGGACCAGACCGTAGCCCGCCATGCCGGAGCCGATGATGACGATGGGGTTCATGGTGTTCTCCTAGGATTGGGGCTTTTAGCCCCTCTCCCGCAGGCGGGAGAGGGATTGGGGTGAGGGTGTTTGCAAATGAACAGACCTGTGCTTAGGCAAGACCCCCTCATCCCCACCCCTTCTCCCGCCTACGGGAGAAGGGAGCAAGATCAGACCTCGACCATCTCGAAGTCCGCCTTGGACACCCCGCACTCGGGACATTCGTAGCTGTCGGGAACATCGGCCCAGGCGGTACCGGCCGGGATGCCATGCTCGGGGTCGCCCTGGGTCTCGTCATAGATGTGACCACATACGATGCATTGCCATACTTTCATTGCGCTCTCCTTAAGTTAAATCAATTTGTTAAGTCGGTTTATTGAAGCCTCATCTCAGGCGGTGACGCGCTTGAGTTGGGCCGAGTAGTGGTTGGCGTGCTTCTCTTCCACCCGGGCCAAGGCGGCGAAGCGCTTGGCGGCCTTCTCCAGCACAGCCTGGAACATGGCGGCGTGCTCCTTGGATTCGGCGATCTGCTCGTCGATTTCCTTCACCGCGGCGTCGTGGCCCTCTTCCATGGCCTCGTGGCGGAACTTGGGGTACATCTCGGTGTACTCGTAGGTCTCGCCCTCGATGGCGTAGTTGAGGCACTTGGCCGGGGTCATGGACTCGCCGGCGAACAACAGCTCGGCATGGCCGAAGGCGTGCTGTACTTCCTGGGCGGCGGTGTCCTCGAACACCTTGGCGGTGGCTTCGTCGCCGGCGGCGCGGCACAACTTGGCGAAGTACATGTACTTGATGTGGGCCATGGACTCGCCGGCGAAGGCGGCTTCCAGGTTCTGGATGGTGGGGGACTTGATGGCTTTCATTTCGATCTCCATTCGGTTGCTGCTTCGGTTTCAGGGCTGTGTTGCTGAACACGGAAGCCATGGTACGGAGCGGAGATATATCGATCCAATGGATTGTCCAGATTACATCGATCTAGCCAGTAGATCATTCCCGGGAAGCCCCCCCGGACTGGGCTTACTTCACCGCAAGGGTTCCCGGCGGCAGCTTGCCGGCCAGGGTCTCGGCCAGGCGCTCCATGGTGTAGGCCAGGGGCGAGCGCCGGCGCCAGACCAGGCCGATGGTGCGCGAGGCCCCCGGCTTGGCCACCGGTTTCAGCACCACCTGCTGGCCGCTGGGATTGCCGGTGTCTCCCGCCAGGGCGGGAATCAAGGTCACGCCCAGCCCCATGGCCACCATCTGGCGCAGGGTCTCCAGGCTGGTGGCGCGAATCTCCTCGCTCTTCAGCCCTTGCAGATGGCAGGCCTCCAGGGCCTGATCGCGCAGACAGTGGCCCTCTTCCAGCAGGAGCAGCCCGGCCTGGGCCAGGTCGTCGATGGGCACGGTCTTGTTGCGGGCCAGGGGGTGGTCCGCCGCCATGGCCGCGAAAAACGGCTCCACGAACAGGGGCGCCACTTCCAGGGAGGGGTCGTTGACCGGCAGGGCCAGCAGGCCAGCGTCCAGCTTGCCTTCCGCCAGGTGGGTGAGCATGTGGGGCGTCATCTCCTCCCGCAGCAGCAGGCGCAGATTCGGGT
Organism: Thiobacillaceae bacterium; assembly: GCA_041752155.1. Classification (GTDB taxonomy): domain Bacteria; phylum Pseudomonadota; class Gammaproteobacteria; order Burkholderiales; family Thiobacillaceae; genus PFJX01. The sequence continues at coordinate 2,527 of JBGSHR010000436.1, forward strand.
GGACCTCGCGCACCAGGGTCAACACGTGGGGCAGGTAATAGGGCCCCAGGGTGGGGATGACGCCCAGATGCACGGTGCGATCCATGGGGTCCTTGGCGTAACTGGCCAATTCCCGGATGCGGCTGGATTCCTCGACGATGCGCCGGGCCGATTCCACGATCTCCCGGCCGATGGGCGTGGGGGTGACGCGTTTGAGAGAGCGGTCGAACAGGATCACCCCGAGAAAGTCCTCCAGCTTCTTCAGCCCGGTGGACAAGGTGGACTGGCTGACGAAACAGGCCTCGGCGGCCTGGCCGAAATGGCCGGTGTCCGCCAGGGCCACCAGATAGCGCAATTCCTGCAGGGTCACGGCCGGCTCCATTTACACGCTGAATTGAGCCATTCTAGGCAATTCATGAATTGAAAAAAATCACCTTCCCGCACCCACTCATCCGGATCACATCACCCTGTCGGCTTGCCCACGACCCAGGGGGACTTTGCCCCGCAACAGGGACTGGCTCAAGGACTCGGCACGCTGTGCCACCGCGTCTTCCCGCAGGGCGTTCTGCCTGGCCAGTCGATCCCGTACCTACTTGAGTTCCAAGAAGGCGCGGACCCGGGCCAGCACGCTGGCCGGATTCTCTGGTTGGTCATCGACCATCAGGATGGCGGCCTCATGTCGTTCGCCCAAGTTCACGAGGCATCTCCCTGTGCAGGCTCGTCCGTTTGCCATGACCGGAGAATTTCCAGTGCCGCTTCAAAATCGAATGCCCCAAGCCGTCTGGCCAGCATCTCGTATTGTTGGCCCATGCTTGCGCGCAACAACGCGCCGTGCTTCTTGCAGAGGAGCACGGCGCGGGTGTTGCTCTGTTCTACCAGGCTGGTGAGTTCTATCAGCACCTCGCGCGCTTGTTCCGGATCGGGGGGGGAAGACGCTTCCACCTCAGGGGGTTCGGACACGGTGTTCAAGCTGGCGGTCAACGATTCAAGCGCCTTGGCAAGGTCGCCGATCAGGGCAATGACATGGAATTCATCGTGGCCACCCGCTTCGCCCGCCAAGGCCGCATCGAGATGGGTCGCCGCCTCTGCGACCGCCCGTGCGCCCAGCGTGGCGGCCACGCCCTTGAGGGCATGGGTGACTTGCTTGGCCCCGGGAAAATCTTTCAACTCCAGGCAGTGGGCAAGCTGCTTCAAATCGTTTTGATGGAGCTCGGCAAACTGGTGCAGCAGTTCCAGATACTTTTCCGGATTCCCACGCAGCGCCGCCAGGCCCTGTTTCACATCCAGGCCGGAAACTCCGCCCAACGACCTCATGGCGGCATCTCTTCCGGGAGTTGGGGAATCCTGGTTCGCGAGCCCGATGTCGGGCGCAGGACTGAGGGGATGCGGCGCATCATTGGCCGGCAACCATTTCAGCAAGGCAGCGTAGAGATCATCCGGGTCCACCGGCTTGACGACAAAATCGTTCATGCCTGCCTCCAGACAGGCCAGACGGTCTTCATCGAAGGCATTGGCGGTCATGGCCAGGATGGGTTTGCCCCCCCATCCCGGCAGAGCGCGGATGGCGCGTGTTGCCTCCAGGCCATCCATGCGCGGCATCTGCACGTCCATCAGAATCAGATCATGCATGCCACTGGCCGCCTTCTCCTGGGCCTCGCAGCCATCCACGGCCGTATCCACCTCCAGGCCCACGGCATGCAACAACTCCAGGGCCACCTCCCGATTGATGGCATTGTCCTCCGCCAGCAGCAGGTGCGCGCCGGCGCAGCGATCGCGCAGCTCGGTTTCCACTCGGCCATGGAGCAATGGCGCCGCCGGTGTGATGCCATGACCGCGCCTCAGACGCGCGGTGAACCAGAAGGTGCTGCCTTTGTCGGGCTCGCTGTCCAATCCCACCTCGCCCCCCATCAATAGCGCCAGATGGCGGGTAATGGCCAAGCCTAATCCCGTGCCGCCGAATTTTCGGGTGGTGGAAGCATCGGCCTGTTCAAAGGCGGAGAACAACTTGGGCACGACCGTCGGGGCGATGCCAATGCCGGTGTCCTGTACCTCGAAACGAATCAGCAGGCCGGCGTCGTTCTCTTCCAGGAACCGGGCACGCAAGACGATCTTCCCCCGTTCGGTGAACTTGACCGCATTGCCGGCGTAGTTGAGCAGGGCCTGGCGCAGCCGGGTCGCGTCGCCGGCCAGCCAAACCGGCACATCGTCGCTATCCACATCCACCCGCAGCCCCTTGGCTTGGGCCGTATCGAGGATCATGGAACGTACGTGGTCCAGCACCGCCTCCAGGACAAAGTCACTCTGCTCCAACAGCAGCTTTCCGGCCTCGATCTTGGACAGATCCAGGATGTCGTTGATGATGGACAACAGATGGCGGGCGGCGCTGTTGATCTTGCCAATCCGCTCGTGCTGCGCCGGCGTCGTGCCGTCTCGTCCCAGCAGATAGGTCAGGCCAAGAATGACATTCATGGGGGTACGAATCTCGTGGCTCATATTGGCCAGGAAGGCGCTTTTTGCGCGATTGGCATCTTCCGCGCGGGTCATCGCGACTTCTAATTCGCGGGTGCGTTGCAGCACCTGCTCCTCCAGGTGGTGGCGGTACTGGTCCAGTTCCGCGCCTATGCGTTTCTTTTCGGTGATGTCCTCTTTCACCGCTATGTAGTGGGTGATATGGCCATCCGCCTGGCGCAGGGGGGTGATGATGGCGAACTCCACGTATTCGCTACCGTCCTTGCGCTTGTTGATGAATTCGCCCTTCCAGAGACGCCCTTGGATCATGGCATCCCACATCTCGGCGTAGTTTTCCTTGGGCGTCTTGCCGGAATGCAGGATGCGCGGATTCCGGCCTATCACCTCCTCGCGGCGGTAGCCCGTGGCGCTCAGAAAGGCCTCGTTGACGTATTCGATTTCGGCATCCAGGTTGGTGATGACGATGCTTTCCGGGCTCTGCTCCACCGCCTGGGCAAGCTTGAAGAGTTGTTCCTCGTTTTTGCGCGCGGCGGTAATATTCCGCGCGATTCCCAGCACGCCTATCAGCCGTCCGTCGCTATCGAACATAGGCGTCTTGATGGTCTCCAAGAGTTCACTATGGCCATCCGAGCTAAATTCCAGTCTCTCCTCGTTGACCGACGGCGCCCCCTTCTCGATCGCCAACTGGTCTTTTGCGCGGAAAAAATCAGCCAGTTCGCGCGCCACGAAGTCATAGTCGGTCTTGCCGACAATGTCTTGTTCGGGCATACCGAAGAACGCCTCGAACCTGGGATTGCATGCCAGGTAGACACCGGCGGGATCTTTCAGCCAAATCAAGTCCGGTAGGGTCTGGACCAAAGTCTTGAGGACGCTGCGCTCTCTGGCGAGAGTGATTTCGGCTTGCTTGCGCTCGGTGATATCGACATGGGTAATGACCGCCCCTTGCGTCGCCTGACCCAAGGGGGTGACGGTCATGGTGAACCAGCGCTGCTGGTCCGGAGAATGGCAGGGATATTCCAGGCTGAAGCGGAATTGGCGGCCATCCAACACCGCCCGGATCCCCTCCAGGGCATCCATGGCCCCCTCCGAGGCATAGCCGGTGCTGGCTTGGCAAACCGCCAGGTAATTGACGCCGATATCGGTATGGGCCACCGGCGTGCCGGGCGTGGCGCTGTTTTCCAGGGCAAAGCGGCGCCAAGGGTCGTTGACGGCCACAATCACGCCGTTCTTGTCCAGAACGGCGATCTGGGCGCTCACCGAATCCAGGATGGCGCGCTTGAACGCCTCGCTCTCGCGCAACGCCTCCTCCGCCTGCTTGCGTTCCGTGACGTCCCAAACCAGCGAGATCATCAACTCTTTACCGGGAATGGGGATATCTCTGGCCGTGATGTAGGTGCTTCCTTCGCCTTCCCGGGTGATGGGCACATCGGCCCAGTACATGCGCTCCACATCCCCGCTGGCGCAATCCTCCAGCACCCGTGTCCTGATGGCCTGCCGGAACTCCGCATCTTCGTAAACACTGTCCCAGAAGGTGTCGGGGGCGGCGATCTGGTCGCGCGTGACCCGGTAGATTCTGGGAAAACTGTCATTCATGTAATGGAAGGCGACGGGGGTTTCCACCGAGTTGACGGCAATGCCCACAGGCAGGTTGTCCAGTATGGAACGGGTGTAAGCCTCGCTTTCCTGCAAGGCCGTTTCCACTCGCCTGCGCTCGGTGATGTCTTCGCCCGAGCTCAGGGCGCCGATGATGCGGCCCCGAGCATCCAGGAGATCGGCGTTGTGCCAGGCGATCAGCCGCCGCTTGCCGTCCCGGCACAGCACCTCGTTCTCGAAATATTCCGTTCCATCCAGATCCCCCGCCATGATCTTGCGGAAAATGGGCAACACCTGTTCCCCCCCCTCTGGCTGGGGCAGGCAGGTTTCGAACCAGTTGCGCCCCAGCAGCTCACTGGCCTCATGACCGAGCAACCGGCAACCGGCGCGGTTGATCATGGTGATGCGGCCCGCCTCGTCCAGCGCGACCATGAGGGTCTGCACAGTGTCTAGATAGCGCTGGTTGCTGTCGCGCTCCCGCTGGATGGCGAGCTCGGCGAGCTTGATTTCCGTGATGTCGCGTGCGATGCCGTATACGGCGATGACCCTGCCTTGTTCGTCATGAAGAGGCCCCGTGGTGGTGAGAAACGTCCGTTCACCTTCCTTGGTGTTCAGGATCTCCTGGGTCGTGATCCCCATGTTGTCCCTTATGACCTGCTGGTCCGTGGCCATGATGCGGGCCGCCTGCTCCGGGGGGAACAGGGCCGTGTCGTCCAGGCCCATGACCGCCTCTTGGGTCTTGCCCAGGAATTTGGCCGCCGAGGGATTGAACAGGATGTAACGCCCCTCCAGATCCTTGGAGAAGATGGCATCGCTGGAACTTTCCGCGATGGCGGCCAGCAGGCGCAGGGCGCGCAAGCGCTCCAATTGGGCTTCACGGGTGGCCAGCACCAGGGCAAGCCCCTGGCGCTGGTTGAACAGATACAGACCTATCAGTCCCATGAACAGGATCAGGAGGCCAGTCAGGCCGATCCAGATCGCGTCCCGGGTCGCCTCGGCGTAGAGTTCGGCCCGATCCAGCTTGGCGATCAGAAACCAGTCGGTACCGGGGATGGCGCGGGCGATGCCGATGCCCGGCACGCCACGGTAGTCCATGCCCTCGATCAGAACACCCGGTTTCACTTCTCCGCGCAGGGCCAGAGCGGCCAGCAATTTTCTCGTGCCAACCGGCAGGCGTAGTTTCAGCGCCGTGTCTGGTCGATGGCGTAGATCGTTGAGAAACAGCACCTGCTCGCCGTCACGCCGAAACAACAGGGTTTCTCCGCTTTGAGTAGACACCGGCCAGGTTTGCAGCAGCTTGTATAGCCAGTCGGACGGATCGGTCTGCAGCACGATGAGCGGGGGATGCGAGCCCACCACCTCCAGGGGGGAAACGAAATCCAGGCGCGGCAATCCCGCCATGTCGTTATAGGGGCCGACCCGACGCACGGTGAGATCCGCGGCGGCCTGCCGGGCTGCATCCCGCAAGACAGGATCAATCTGGAGGGACGCGCGGGCGCTACCCCAGATACGTTCGCCCCGGTCATTCAATAGCATGATGGCGGCGAAGCCCCGGTTCTGGCGCAACTGCTCCAGCCGCGTCAACAGCTTATCCCTGCTGGCCGTGTCGCCATTCTCGCGCCAGCGGCGATAGTTGACGGCGAAGTAGAGGCTGGTCTTGGCGAATTCCGCATCGCCCTGCCTTTCCTTCAGCCAATCGACGATCTCGTAGGTCTTGAGGTCGGCGATGGCTTGCAGGCGAACCGCCTCCTTTTCCTTATCCTGGTTGAAGACGTTGACGATGCCGGCCACCGTCATACCAACGATGGCGATTACTATGAAAACCAGGGCCAGCCAATAGGAGCGATGCCGCGTTTGCTCATCCATCAGCGTTTTGTCGGCCCGCGCTTCACGAGACCATCGTCGCCGCAGCAAACCATAGAGCAGCAGTGATGTGACTCCAACGAAAACCCAACCCTTCAGGGTACTGGCCAGGGTGATCTGACCTGGATCGTTGAACAGCCAGTCCACCACCTTGTCCGAGAACAGTATCCACAGCCCGGAAAAGGCGGCATAAGTCAGGGCAATGTGCAGTGCCATGTTGGACCGTATGCCGCGCGGGCGGCTCAAGGGGGGAGGCTGATCAGGCTCGGACATGGCGGCTCGGCGGCAAGCGCCTAGGCCGGGTCACTATGCTGGCGGGCAATGACCACGAACTGGTCAAAGCCGTCCAGGAAGACATCGGTGATGTCGGGATCGAAGTGTTTGCCCCGGCCGGCGGCAATGATGTCTCGGGCATTATCGAAGGCCATAGGCGCCTTGTAGACCCGGGGCGATATGAGGGCATCAAACACATCGGCCACCGCCATGAGGCGGGCCGAGATGGGGATCGCGTCGCCGAGCAGACCGTCCGGGTATCCGCTGCCATCCCATTTTTCGTGATGCCAGCGGGCGATTTCCTTGGCCAGGTCGAGAAATGCCACCGGTTGCTCGGCGTCCCGCTCAGCCTGTTCGATGGCCTCGGCACCCAGGCGGGAATGGGTCTTCATGATCTCCCACTCCGCCAGGGTGAGGGGGCCCGGCTTTTGCAGGATGTGGTCCGGAATACCCACCTTGCCAATGTCGTGCAGAGGGGCGGATTGGGTCAGCAGCTTGATATAGCGCTTGCTCAAGGTGCTGCGAAATCGAGGATGATCCTGCAGGCGGAGGGCGAGTTCCCGCACATAGCCCTGGGTTCTCAGGATATGGTTGCCGGTTTCCGGGTCCCGGGTTTCGGCAAGGTGAGCCAGAGCCCGGATGCCGACCATCTGGATCAGTTCGTTGTCCGCCATGCGCCGCGTGACTTCGGCTTCCAGCAAGGCGTTCTGTTCATGCAGCCAGTCGCGCGCCTGCTTTAGTTCGAGCTGGGTGCGGACCCGGGCCAGCACGATGGGCTTGGTGATGTAGTCCACCGCGCCCAGCTCCAGGCCGCGAAGTTCCGATTCGGCGTCGTTCATGGCGGTGATGAAGATGACCGGAATATGGCGGGTGAGGGTGTTGGCGCGCAGCTGTTCGAAGACCTGGTAGCCATTCATGCCCTGCATCATCACGTCGAGCAGAATCAGGTCTGGCACGGGCGTTGTTGAGGCAATGCGCAAGGCACGCTCTCCTGACGTCGCCGCAAGCACTTGGTAGATAGGCTGCAGAAGCTCGCTGAGTATGACCAGATTCTCTGGCGAGTCGTCCACCGTGAGGATGGTCGACAACCTATCCGTTTGCATTGCCATACCTTCGGCATCAAAAGACGCTGCGCTCATTCCCGTCCCTAAAATATTGCCGGCAATCGGGGGGATGATGCATTACGGTCCACATACCCTCCCGTAGCGGCGTTTGTAGCTAGTGATTTCTATGTACCACTACTCGCCAGATTGGCAAGGTGTCAATAACACGTTTGCACCACACAGAGGCGATTAGTTGTTTGTTGGCGCAAAAAGCCCGCTTGCGGCCATCTGGAGATTTCCAGGCTGACATCAGCCCCTTTGGTGGTTGGGCCGGCCTCTGAGCAGGTGACGCGGAATCTTTCCGCGCTTGCCAGGGTCAGTAGTGACAACTAGCCCCGAGCGACACGCGGGTTTTGAATGCCCTTCCCACCACCAGCGAAAGGCCAAAATGGCACCCGAATGGCACGAATACCTGAAGATGCTCATCGGCCTGCTGGTCATCCTCAATCCCATGCTGGCTGTGCCCATGTTCGTCACCCTGACGGAATCCCTGGGAGAGGACGAACGCCTCGCCACCGCCCGGCGTACCGCCCTGGCCGTCGGCATGGTGCTCACCATCGCCGCCCTGTTGGGCCAGGAAATACTCAATCTGTTCGGCATCAGCATCGCCTCGTTCCGGGTGGGCGGCGGCCTGCTGCTGCTGCTCATGGCGGTGGCCATGATGCATGCCCGCATGAGCGGCGCCCAGCACACCCGCGAGGAATCGGAAGAGGCGCTGGGCAAATCGGACGTGGCCGTGGTACCCCTGGCCATCCCCCTGCTGGCGGGGCCCGGCGCCATCAGCACGGCCATCATCTATGCCCACCGCGAGATGCCTTGGCTGCATGCCCTGCTGATCGGCGAGATCTGGGTGATCGCCTTCCTGGTCTGGCTCACCCTGCGTTCCGCCCTGCCCATCAGCCGACATCTGGGCACCACCGGCATCAACATCACCACCCGCCTCATGGGCCTGATCCTGGCCGCCATCGCCGTGGAATTCATCGTCAACGGCCTGAAGGTGATGCTGCCGGGCCTCCAGGCCGGGTGATATCGCCGGGTGCTGGTGGATTTGCCCCGCCCTGGTGGAAACCATCCTGAGCGGCAAGGCCAAAGGCGACCCGGGCGAGATGGCCAACCTGAAGAGCCAGCTCGGCCAAGCCATCGGCAAACTTTGATGGCAATTGATGGGGCCGGTTTCAAATCCGGTCCCGAAGGAGAACATGATGGATAGCTTGCTTCACATCGTCTCGGAATACGGCCTGTTCCTGGGTATCCCCCTGCTGTTCCTGGCCGTGGTGGCGTGGATCTACCGGCCTGGGGCGCGCAAGCGTTATGAGGATGACGGGCGCATCCCCTTCCCTTCCGAAAAGGCTGACGCGAAGCCCACGGTACAGGGCAACGCCAGCCCCAAGAGTCATCCATGATGGCGCGGGTGCCGCTCCTCCAAGCAAGTGCGGCCGGCGCGCGGACAGTGTCCGCGCTTGCCGCGATAATGCAGCCTGAATCCGATCGACTCCGTAGGGTCGGACACACAGCCAACAGCCATGGGACATACAGCCATGGGACATAGGAAAAAACCATCATGATGGACACCGTGGTCGGCAAACTGCTGATCGCCAATGTCGTCCTGTTTCTGGCGCAGATGACCCTGGGAGACGGACTGATCCGCTGGTTCGCCCTCTGGCCCGTGGGATTTTTCGACCCGTCCAGCGCCGTCCGCCTGGCGCCGGCCTTCATGCCCTGGCAGGTGGTCAGCTACGGCTTCCTGCACGGCGGCCTGATGCATCTGGGCCTCAACATGTACGCCCTGTGGATGTTCGGCCGCCAGTTGGAATACCTCTGGGGCCCGCGCCGTTTCGCCACCTATTACTTCGCCTGCCTGGTGGGCGCCGCCCTGACCCAGCTGGTGGTCTCGGAATACCTGCTGATGCAGGGCGGCCAGGCCTATCCGGTCATCGGCGCCTCGGGCGGCGTGTTCGGGCTATTGCTGGCCTTCGGCCTGTTGTTCCCCCACACCCGCCTCATGCTGTTGTTCCCGCCCATTCCCATCGAGGCCCGCTGGTTCGTGATCGGCTATGGCGCCATCGAGCTTTACTTCGGTGTCACCGGCTCGGCGGCGGGCGTGGCCCACTTCGCTCACTTGGGCGGCATGCTGACCGGCTGGCTGATGCTGCGGGGACGCCGTCGCCGGCGCTATTGATGTCCCGGGCCGGGGCCATGCCCCATACTCTTGCGTTCCGCCGCCTTACTGGCCGGCATCCGCGCCCAGGCGGAACTGGAAATGCGTCTGGCGGGCCTGCACGCGCTGGGTCGCCAGTTGGTAGATGCGCAGCAGGTCGTCCTCGCTGACATCGATGAAGGTATCGATTTCGGACAGGGCATAGACCAGATCGCTGTGGGCGATCAAACACTTCTCTTCCGCCTCGACCTCGATGTCATCCCCGTCGCCGGTGGGCTCCAGCTTCGCCATCCAGAGGGGGTAGCGCCGATGCAGGAATGGGGCGTTGAACAGCATGGCCACAGAAAGCAGAAGCAGCACATTGAGCAGGATGGGCGTGACCAGATAGGCATAACCCAGCTGCCGAATCGGCTCGCCGCCCATCACCACCGCCAGGGCCGTCGCCCCGCCGGGAGGGTGCAGGCAGCGCGTGTAATACATCACCGCGATGGCCAGAGCCACGGCCACGGCAGCGGTCGTCACGCTGTTGCCGATGAACAGGATGCAGGTGATACCCACGGCCGCGGACAGGATGTGCCCCCCCAGCACCGGCCAGGGTTGGGACAAGGGACTATGGGGCGCGGCGAACAGCAGCACGGCGGAGGCGCCCATGGAAGTGACCACCAGGGTGGCCCCCTGGGTATCCAGGACGCCATGGCTGATGACCAGCACCCCGAAGATGCCGAGAAAGGCTCCCAGGGCGGAGAGCAGTTTCTCGCCATGGCTGGCGTGGTGGGGATCCTCTCCCAACCAGCGGGTCAATAACTTTCCCATTCCCATGCTTGGTGATCCTTGACCGTCCGGGCCTGGGCTGGCCAGGATTGACGGCGCCCCGGAATCAGTGCTCGCCCTTGGTCTTGCGCACACCGGCGATGCGGTTGCCCTGCTTTTGCGGCCCGCCCATGGGAAAGATGTCGTGCAGATAGCGGCTGTTGCCCTTGTCCGGGCCCCAGGCCTGGCGGAAGTGCTTCACCATGTCCCGCACCTGGGCCTGAACATTGTGTTCCTCGTAGTAATCCCGGATGAACCTGATCACATCCCAGTGCTCATCGGTCAGCCGCAGGCCTTCGTTCTCGGCCTGGGCCATGGCGAAGCCCTCGCTCCAGGCATCCATGTCGAGAATGTAGCCCTCGGGATCGGTGAGCACCTCCCGTTCGTCGACCTTCACGGTCCGGGTATAGATGGCATAGGGACTGGTGCTTTCCTTGGCTTCTTGCAGATAGTGGCTCTTGGGCGTCTCGAACATGACTTGTCTCCTGTACAGGTGATAAGGCAAGTCTATGGATTCATTAAACATTGAACAAACGATATATTTCGTAGTTACATATCGAATAGTTCAATACATAAAGCCTACCCATGGATATCGAATACGCCCGTACCTTCCTGATGGTGGCCGCCGCCGGCAATTTCGTCGGCGCGGCGACCCGGCTGCACATCACTCAATCCACGGTGAGCAGCCGCATCCAGACCCTGGAAACCCAGATGGGCGCACGCCTGTTCCGGCGTGGGCGCGGCGGCGCGGA
>JBGSHR010000437.1:0-1745 GCA_041752155.1 Thiobacillaceae bacterium
TGGCGGTATTGCCCAGCGGTCAGCTCCGGGTCGCCGTGGTGGGCGCCCACCTGTCTGGCCTGCCACTGAATCCCCCAGCTCACGCAACGGGACGGCCGCCTAGTGACTGCCACCCGCACCGCGCCGCACTACCGCCTCTACGCCCTGCCCGACGGCAAGCGCCCGGGCCTGATCCAGGTGACGGAGGGCGGCGCCGCCATCGAATGCGAGGTGTGGGAACTGCCCGCCAGCCAGTTCGGTTCCTTCGTCGCCGGCATCCCCGCACCCCTGGGCATCGGCAAGCTGAAGCTGGCGGACGGCAGCGAGGTGAACGGCTTCATCTGCGAGGGCATCGCCGTGGCCGGGGCGAAGGACATCACGGCATTCGGGGGATGGAGGGGATGGCTGGCGGCGCGAGGGGCGTGAGGGGTAGGGTGATTGGGGGGGAGTTCTCCCCCTAGCCAACCCGCAGCAGTCGGCGCGTCAGAAATGATTTCATGTCCCGGCGCGCATCGACAACCACATGGACGTAGACGGTTTTCTGCCGCACCTCGTAGATGATGCGGTTCTGCCCGGAGAGTATCTGGCGGTATTGGGCCAGGTTGATCTGCTCCAGGGCATCCGGGGCCGATCCGCTGTAGGGAAAGCTTTTCAGGTTGTTGATGGCTGCCTTGATGCCCGCGTAACTATCCAGCCAGGTTTCCCGGCCAAAGTGCTTGAGCAGATAGGCCCGCAGTTCCTGCAAATCCTGTTCCGCGGATTTCAGGATGACGACTTGGTAGTTCATTCCCGGTCATCTTTTTCCAGGTCGGCGAAGACATCATCCGCAGGACGGAAATGTCCCTCTTCGATCTGCTTGTTGCCCATGGCCAGGATTTTCAGCAGGGCCAGGGTCTCTTCGTATTCCTCGTAGGATTTGATGTCCATCACCACCAGTTTCGCCTCGCCATTCTGGGTGACCAGCAATGGCTCTCTGCTTTCGGTGATGGTCTTGACGATCTCGGCGGCGTGGCTTTTGAGGTAGGAAATGGGCTTGATCTGGGTTGCGTAGTTCACGGCGTATCCCTGGGTAGGCTGGTGTCAATTACGACCGAATGTAGTTCATATTCAGTCCTGCCACAATGCCGGGCGAGCCCTCACACCGACAGCCAAATATCTACGCACAGCCGGGTCAGCGGGTCGCGCGCGGCTCAGATACGCGCCCCGCCGCGCCGATTCTTGACGCGGGTGAGCAGCATCTTGCAGTTCACCTTGACGATGTGCCGGCGCGACAGCAGGTTGCGCCGGGCGAAGTCCTCCAGAGCCAGGTTGTCCTTGGTGAGGGTGTGGATGTGCAGGCTGGCCATGTCGCTCATGATGTACAGGCTGCGCACCTCGGGCTGGCGCGCCAGATCCTCGGCGATCATCTCGATGCCCTGGGGCTCCACCTCCACGTCGAAGAAGGCCGAGACGGTGGTGCCGATCTTTTCCGGGTTCAGGACCACGGTGAATTTTTCGATGATGCCCTCGTCCATGAGGCGCTGCACCCGGTCCCGGGCATGGACCCGGGAGACGCTCAATTCCCGGGCGATGTCGGCGAAGCTCATGCGCCCGTCCTCGATCAGCATGTCGAGGATTTTCTGGTCCATCTCATTCATGGGAGCTCCTTGTTTTCACGGGCTGACCACCGTCCAAAGCATGCGCAGGGAGATGGCCAGCACGATGAAGCCGAACACGCGCTTGAGCCGCTTGACCGGCAGGTCGTGGGCCAGGCGCACGCCCAGGGG
>JBGSHR010000438.1:0-10880 GCA_041752155.1 Thiobacillaceae bacterium
CGCATCGTGCTGAGCGGCGGCGCCCGCGCCTGGGTCAAGCCCGGCCTGACGGTGCCCTGCCTGGAGAAAGAAAATCTGGTTTTGGAGGGGTTGGCATGGATCGCCCGGGATCTGGGCTGCGAAGCCTGATCGGCCTGTTGCTGGTGCTCAATCTGGGGGTGCTGGCCTATGGCTTTGCGTTGGAATACTGGCGTGGCCGGGCAGAGCCGCCCCTGGCTTTCAATGGGGACAAGATTCGCCTCATGGCCGAGTTCCGTCCCGAAAGCCCGGCTCGGGCCAGTGGCCCGCCAGCCGAGGAGCAAGCGCCTACGACACTCGTAGAGCCCGCCCGGGAGAGCCGTTGCCTGGTCTGGCCTGAGCTCGATGCCGACAGTCTGGCGCAGGTAGGGGCCAAGTTGGCGGCCGTCGGCGTCGAGGCCGATGCCTATGATCTGATACTCGCGAAGAAACTGGGGTGGTGGGTCTATCTGCCCCCTCTGGCGGATGCCGATGCTCTACGCGCGGCCCTGGATGATATCCGCGCCAAGGGGGTGACGGATCTGGCCGCGGTACGCAGTGGTTCTATGGTCAACGCGATCTCGCTCGGGGCGTTCCCGACCTTGGCCCGGGCCCGGGCCCATGCCGCCTTGATGGAGAGGAAGGGGGTCACCGGTGTGCGCCATGGCCCCAGGCCGGGGACCGGGGAGGTGCGACTGGTCCTGCCGGATAGCGTGTCCGCCGAGACCCTGGCCAAGCTGGCCGGGCTGTGGCCGCAGAATCTGCGGCCGGGGGTGTGTCCGGCGGAGTGAAGGATTCCGAGATTGCCGAAGGAGCGGTCCTGAGTTGAATCGCAGGACAGGCGTTGGCCTGTGCGTTTCCCTCGATATGGCGCTTCCTTCGATACGGCGCTACGCGCCTACTCAGGACGAACGGACCGCCTACTCGGGATGAACGGACCGCCTACTCGGGACGAATGGGGCGCCTACTCGGGATGAACGGGCCGCCTGCTCGGGACGAATGGGCCGCCTGCTCGGGATGAACGGCTGGGTTGGTCAGGCCGCGCCTGCCGAGGCCTGTCCTGAGTTCACCGAAGGGCCTGTCCTGAGTTCTATCGAAGGGCCCGTCCTGGGCTTTTCGAAGGCGCGCGAACGGTTTTTCGCGGATGAGTGAATACCCCGTTCGTGCTGAGTAGCCCGCGCAGCGGGCGTATCGAAGCATGAGCGCCTCGCGCGGCAAGGTGTATCGAAACCCAGGCCGTCAATCGTCACTCTGGTAGGTCTGCATGCGGCTGTACAGAGTGGTGCGGTTGACCCCGAGGATCTTCGCGGCCTGGGACAGGTTGCCGTGGGTCATGGACAGGGCCGCTTCCACATAGCTGCGTTCCCATTGCCTCATGACCTGGTCCAGGCTGAAGTTGTGCAGGCCGCGCAGGTGGGATTTGGCGTAGTCCTGGAGCGCCACGGAGTCGGTGGGCAGGGGGATGGAGGCGGGATTGACCAGGTCCAGGTCGAACTCCCCTTCCAGCTCGCCGACGCTGACCTGCTTGCCGGCGTACTTGGTGGTGAGGCGAATGACGATGTTGCGCAGCTCCCGCACGTTGCCGGGGAAGTGATATTCCTCCCACAGGCGCTGGGCGTCGGGCGACAGGGAGAAGGGCGCCATGCCCACCTCCTGGGAGAAATGGCCGCGGAAATATTCCAGCAGGTTCAGCTTGTCCTCGATCTGTTCGCGCAGGGGCGGGACGTGCACGGAAAACACCGATAGACGATGGTAGAGATCGCCACGGAAGCGGCCTTCGCGCACTTCCTTGCGCAGGTCCCGGTTGGTGGCGGTGACGATGCGGGCATTGGAGAAGCGGCTGTTGGTTTCGCCCACCCGTTGGAACTCGCCGTTCTCCAGCACGCGCAGGAGTTTGGCCTGGAGTTCCAGGGGTAGCTCGCCGATCTCGTCCAGGAACAGGGTGCCTTCCCGGGCATCCTCGAAATAACCGGTCTGGGCCTGGTTGGCGCCGGTGAAGGCGCCCTTGGCGTAGCCGAACAAGGTGGGTTCCACCAGGGTGGGCGAGATGGCGGCGCAGTTGAGGGCCAGGTAGGGACGGGCGCTGCGCTTGGACCACTGGTGCAGGCTCTTCGCCACCAATTCCTTGCCGCTGCCGGACTCCCCCTCGATCAGCACCGGGAAGGGGGCGTCGGCATAGAGCCGGATCTGGCTGCGCAGCTTGTCGATGGCGAAGCTGGTGCCGACGATGCCGCCGGGTTCTTCCGCTGCCGGCGGCGGGGCGGGCTTGTCCACTTCCGCCTGGTCGAAACGCAGGGCCGAGAACAAGGCCTCCTTGATGTGCTCCGGCTCGGCCGGTTTGGCGATGAAGTCGATGGCGCCCAGGGCGCGGGCGTGGCGCGCATTGGCCTCGTCGTTCTGGCCGGACAAGACCAGGATCTTGATGCGCTTGGAATGGTTGAGCAGGTCGGTGATCAGCGCGAAACCCTCGTCAGGCTTGTGCTGGGACGGCGGCAGGCCGAGGTCCACCAGAGCCAGGGGCGGCGGGGCGTCCAGTTGGGTGAGCAGGCTTTTTACCTGCTGCCGGGTTTCCGCGACATAGACCTCGAAATCGTGAGAGAGCACGAAGTGCAGGGTGTCCGTGATCAGGGGGTCGTCATCGACGATCAGCAGGGCTGGCTTGGTCTCGGTTTTCAATTTGTTGTGTCCCTTGGTGGAAAGTGCACGAGGCTAGCGCGGGGCATGATTCCTACTGAATAGGCTCTTGTTCCTGATAGATGAATCTGGCCATGAGCCATCCTTCTCCTTTGTCTTGTGCGGCTTCCAGGCGGATGGATTTGACGTCGGACATATCGCGCATCTTGTAAATGCGGGCGTAGGCGTATTTCGCTGATTCCATGACGATGACATCGCTGCCTGCCAGGGTCGGGAAGATCAGGGCGTCGCTCTGGGGTGTTTCACTATATTCAGCATCGTCCACGGAATAGGACTGCACTTTGTCCTCTGCCGGTTCGAGTTGCACCAAGCGCGGCACCGCTTCCACGGTTTGTATCCCGACCGTGCGCGTTTCGCCGTCCTGCCGGGTGATGCGGCGAATGATGCCGATCCTCCAGTTCTCCGCCGGGTCGTGGCGCAAGGCCAGAAGCTTGCCGAGCTTGACCCATTCGCTCTCTTCCGTCTTGAGCACCAGCCCGATACCGGTTTCGCTGCGGTCATGCAGGGGCCAGCGTTCCACCGGGATATCCTGGCCGCTGGCTTGGCGCTGCTGGGAAAGGGCGGATTTTGTGCGCTCGGTGACAAAGCCGTAGAGCTTGATGTCGAGGATTTCTTCGTGGCTCATATGCTTGGTGTGCCCAGTGCCATGGGCGATTTCCATCTCCAAGCGAATCCGGTTGCTGATGTTCGAGAGATCGCGCACCACTTCGCAACGCCCCGATGTGGGTTTTCGCTCGCTGGCGCGACGATCGCGCGCGCTGTTGGCGGCCCATTCTCCGGCGGCATAGGTCAGCAGGTCGTAGCCGTCCGGCAGGCGGAATTCCTCGCCCAGGCCGAGGGAGGGGGGGAGTGCCCCGGACTTGAGCGCGCGTTCGGTCTCTTCCAGGCGTTCCAGCAAGGGGAAGGTGTTGATGAAGCGATAGCTGGGTTCCGGGCTGGTGTTGGGGCGGATGCGCCGCAAGGCCTGTCCTTGCGCGGTGTCCACCATGAAGAAGTGGCGCTCGGCATCGTAGCTGCTGTCCAGGGGGGTGAGTTCCGACCAGTTGTCCAGCCAGTGGTCCACCATCTCGATTTGTTTCGGTGTCAGGCTGCCCGCGCCCAGGGGGGCCAGCAACAGGGCCTGGACGTATTCCTCCATGCAGCTGGAGGGCTTGCCATCGGTGGTGTAAAGCTTGAAGCGATTGGTCTGGAAATTGTCGAACTCGGCAATGCGGTAGAGATTGTGCAGGCGTAGCCAGAGTTTTTCGTCGGCACGCTCGTAGCGGAAATAGCGCCATTTGAAAATGTCGGCGAAACCACAGATGGCGCGTGCGGTGAGTACGGGGATGACGGCCTGGATCTTGCTGCCACCGGGATTGGCGACGAAGTCCATGAGGAAGGCGTGATAGCCCCGGGTGATCTCCCAATAGAAGGCATGGATCGAGGTCCACAGACGGGATTCGATCACCTTGGACATGCGCGGGTTGCGCAGGTACTGGGTGCATAGAGAGTGCTGCATGTCCCGGGCCTGTTCGTCCAGATGCATGAGCACCTGCAGGCGCTCCTTGGACATGGGCAGCTCGGCATGATTGAACTGGATGAGGCTCTGTACCACGCGTTCCTGGGCGGTGTAGATATCGCCCGTGGGGAGCTCCTGCATCCAACGAGAGACGGTCTTCAGATCGCTAAGGGGGTCGTCTTCACCCTTTTTCTTGCGTTTGAAGAACCCAAACATTCTCTATGTGTCCTTGTCAGTTAAGTTTGCTGCGTACCCAGGCGCCCACGCTCGCCATGGCGGCGGGGAGCTTGTCGGGTTCGGTGCCGCCCGCCTGAGCCAGGTCCGGCTTGCCGCCGCCCTTGCCGCCGACCTGGGCCGCCACGTGATTGACCAGTTCGCCGGCCTTGATCTTGCCGGTCAGGTCCGGGGTGACGGCGGCAATGAGTGCCACCTTGCCGTCCAGCGCGCTGCCCAGCATCAACACGCAGCTTTTCAGCTTGTCCCGCAGCTTATCGGCCAGCTCACGCAAAGCTTTAGCATCCGCGCCCTCGATGGTGGCGGCTAACAGCTTGATTCCATTCACATCGATGGCCTGGTCGGCCAAGTCATCCCCCTGGCTGGAGGCCAGCTTGGATTTGTAGCGGGCCAATTCTTTTTCCAGGGCACGAACCTGATCCTGTACCTGGCCCAGGCGGGTGGCAATCTCCTGGGGTTGGGCCTTGAGCCGGTCCGCTACTTCACGCAGGGTGTCATCCTGCGTCTGCATGTGACCGATTGCACCAGGGCCTGTGACCGCCTCGATGCGGCGCACGCCAGCGGCTACCCCGCCTTCCGCAACGATCTTGAACAGACCGATGTCGCCGGTGCGTTTGACATGGGTGCCGCCGCAGAGTTCGGTGGAGAGCTCGCCCATGCCCACCACCCGCACTTCGTCACCATATTTTTCGCCAAACAGGGCCATAGCGCCGGCCTTGATGGCCTCTTCATGTTTCATCAGGCGGGTTTCCACCCGGTTGTTGCTACGGATCTCGGCGTTGACCAAGTCCTCGATGCGCTTGATCTCCTCCGTCGTCACCGGTTGGGGATGGGCGAAATCGAAGCGGGTGCGTTCCTGGTTGACCAGGGAGCCCTTCTGGCTGACGTGCTTGCCCAGCACCGTGCGCAGGGCGGCATGGAGCAGGTGGGTGGCGGAGTGGTTGTAGGCGGCGCGCTGGCGGGCTTCGGCATCGACCTGGGCGGTGACGGGTTCTCCCACGGTCATCTTGCCGGTGCTGAGCCGACCCTTGTGGCCGAATACCTCGGCCTGGATCTTCTGGGTGTCTTCCACCGTGAAGGTGCCATGGCCGCTGGAGATCTCGCCCACGTCCCCCGCCTGGCCGCCGGACTCGGCGTAGAACGGGCTGCTGTCCAGTACGATCAAGGCCTCGTCGCCGGCGACGATCTCGCTCACCTGGCTGCCTTCCTTGTACAGGGCGACAATGCGGGCCTCTTGCGTCAGGGTGTCGTAGCCGACGAACTCGGTCTTGTCGCCGCTGAACTCCAGACCCTTGCCCAAGGTGAACTTGCTGGCGGCGCGGGCCCGTTCTCGTTGCTGCTGCATGGCGTGTTCAAAGCCGGCGAAATCCACGGTGATGTTGCGTTCCCGGGCGATGTCGGCGGTGAGGTCGAGGGGAAAGCCGTAGGTGTCGTACAGCTTGAACACCGTTTCGCCATCCAGCATGCGGTCTTCCGACTGCATGGCGGCCTCCAGCACGCCCATGCCGTGTTCCAGGGTTTCGGCAAAGCGCTCTTCTTCCTGCTTCAGCACGGCCGTGGCTGTGTCCTGGGCGGTGACCAGCTCCGGATAGGCCTCGCCCATGGCCAGCACCAGGTCCGCCACCAGCTTGTGGAAAAACGGCGTCTTGCAGCCCAGTTTGTAGCCGTGGCGGATGGCCCGGCGAATGATGCGGCGCAGCACATAGCCGCGCCCTTCGTTGCCGGGGATGGCGCCGTCGGTGATGAGGAAGGTGCAGGCGCGGATGTGATCGGCGATGACCTTGAGGGAGTTGTTGCCCAGGTCGCTGGTGCCGGTTTCCCGGGCGGCGGCGTGGATCAGGGCCTGGAACAGATCGATGTCGTAGTTGGAGTGGACCTGCTGCATCACGGCGGCGATGCGCTCCAAGCCCATGCCGGTATCCACCGAGGGCTTGGGCAGCGGGTGCATCACCCCGGCCTCGTCCCGGTTGTATTGCATGAACACCACGTTCCAGATCTCGATATAGCGATCACCGTCTTCTTCGGGAGAGCCCGGGGGGCCGCCGGCCACGTCCGGGCCATGGTCGTAGAAGATCTCGGTGCAGGGACCGCAGGGGCCGGTGTCGCCCATCTGCCAGAAGTTGTCGGAGGCGTACTTGGCACCCTTGTTGTCGCCGATGCGCACGATGCGCTCGGCCGGCACGCCGATCTCCTTGGACCAGATGCCATAGGCCTCGTCATCGTCCTGGTAGACAGTCACCCACAGCTTGTCAGCGGGGATGGCCAGCACCCCGGTGAGGAACTCCCAGTCAAAGGCAATGGCGTCGCGCTTGAAGTAATCGCCGAAGCTGAAGTTGACCAGCATCTCGAAAAAGGTGTGGTGGCGGGCGGTGTAGCCTACGTTTTCCAGGTCGTTGTGCTTGCCGCCTGCGCGCAGACAGCGTTGCGACGAGACGGCCCGCACATAAGGCCGGGTCTCTCGGCCCAGGAAGACATCCTTGAACTGCACCATGCCGGCATTGGTGAACAACAGGGTCGGATCGTTGCCGGGTATGAGAGGGCTGGAGGCGACAGGGATGTGTCCCTTGGAGGCGAAATAGTCGAGAAACTGGCGGCGTATGTCGCTACTTTTCATGATTAATGGCTGAACACAAGGAGTTGCCGGATTGTAGCGGCGAATGTGCAGGCACGGGAGACGGCAACCGGTATTTCCGATTGGTCTCGAAGTATCGGGGGGCTGGGAGAGATGTTGTTGCTTATGAGTGGGGGGATTCAGGAGTGGGCCGTGTTCGCCACCTCGGGTAAGTGCACCGTAAAGTGCTGCTGCGAGAGCTGCGTACCAACCTCCAGGCGCCTACCGACCAGTCTCATGAAATCGTAACGCGTGAATAGATGCAGGTTGATGGGGATGCCAGTGCTGCCGTCTTCAAAACGCAGTAACGGGCGGTGCTTCGAACTTTCAAATAACCAGGCATGCATGATAGAGGCCCTCCATGCAGACTTCTAACTCACTCTAGTTGCAGCATACGCCGTGCCATGACCTGGCAATGGAGATGAGCGCTATTGCTTGGAAAACGAGAAGGGAGATGCGTCCGGTTTTCGCCACAAGTGATGGTGGTTAGTCTGATTGTTTCCGGCGAAACACCAGATCCCAAACGCCATGACCGAGATTGAGCCCTCTTTGCTCGAACTTGGTGAGGGGGCGGTATTCCGGGCGTGGGGCGAAATCCTTGGCGACGTTGATGAGTTGGGAGTTGCCGGAGAGGACTTCCAGCATCTGTCGGGCATAGTCCTCCCAGTCCGTGGCCAAGTGCAGATAGGCGCCCGGCTTGAGCTTGCTCGCCAGCAGATGGACGAAATCGGGCTGGATGAGGCGGCGTTTGTTATGGCGTTTCTTGTGCCAGGGGTCTGGGAAGAAGATGTGCATGCCGTCCAGAGCGGCATCCGCCAGCATGTATCGCAGCACCTCGACGGCGTCATGCTGGATGATGCGCAGATTGTGCAGATCCAGCTCACCGATTTGTTTAAGTAGGGCGCCTACGCCCGGGGTATGCACTTCCACACCCAGGTAATCGTTTTCCGGGTGCGCCTGGGCGATCTGCGCCGTGGCACTGCCCATGCCGAAACCGATCTCCAGTATCTTGGGCGCGTCACGTCCGAACGCGCCGGTCAGGTCAAGGAGGGTGTTGGAGTAGGGCAACACGAAACGCGGCCCCAATTCCTCCAGTGCCTTTTGCTGGCCTGTGCCCATGCGCCCGGCCCGCACCACGAAGGAGCGGATGGCACGGTTGTGCATGTCGGAGGTCAAGAACCGATCAGTCCTGAGGTGGGGGAGGAGGGGCTGGCCTGGTATGTCTTTTTCGCTATGCGGCCAGCCAACCAGGCCTCGCGTCCGGCCTCCACCGCTTTCTTCATGGCGGAGGCCATGAGTACGGGGTCGCGCGCGCCGGCGATGGCGGTATTCATGAGTACGGCGTCGCAGCCCAGTTCCATGGCGATGGCGGCATCCGAGGCGGTGCCCACACCGGCGTCGACGATCACAGGAACGGAGAGGCGGTCGATGATGATCTGCAGGTTCCAGGGGTTGAGGATGCCCATGCCGGAACCGATCAGGGAGGCCAAGGGCATCACGGCGACACAGCCGATGTCCTCCAGCTGCTTGGCGATGATGGGATCGTCGCTGGTATAGACCATGACTTTGAAGCCATCTTTCACCAGCACCTCGGCGGCCCGGAGGGTTTCCACCACATTGGGGTAGAGGCTCTGGGGGTCGCCTAGCACCTCCAGCTTCACCAGGTCGTGGCCGTCCAGGAGTTCCCGGGCCAGGCGCAGGGTGCGAATGGCGTCGTCCGCCGTGTAGCAGCCGGCGGTGTTGGGCAGATAGGTGAACTGGCTGGGGGGGAGGGCATCCAGCAGGCTGGGTTGATTCGGGTCCTGGCCGATGTTGGTGCGGCGGATGGCGACGGTGACGATCTCCGCTCCGGCGGCATCTATGGCCGCGCGAGTCTCGGCGAAATCCTTGTATTTGCCGGTGCCCACCAACAATCGGGAGGAATAGATCTTGCCGGCGATAACGAGTGGGTCCATGTCTGTGCTTGTAATAGGTGAAGGTCGGGCGCCGAAGCAGGCGCCAGTGTAATGGCTCAGCCGCCGCCCACGGCGACGACGATTTCCAGTTGGTCGCCATCGACTGCCATTACGTTCCCGTGCTGGCTCTTGGGGACGATCTCGCCGTTTTTTTCCACCGCGATGCGCTTGCCGAGCAGGTCCAGTTCGGACACGAGGTCGGCAATCTTCAAGGCGGCGGGGAATTGGCGCGGCTGGCCGTTGATGTGCAGGGTGATCACTAGGTGGCGTCCGCGAAATCAAGTAGCATTCTGGCCCGCAAGTTTACATCGCGGGTGTAGTTCAATGGTAGAACGGCAGCTTCCCAAGCTGCATACGTGGGTTCGATTCCCATCACCCGCTCCACCCTATTTCTCTTACGCATTCCATGTCCGCCATCGAAGACGCCCTTGAAGTTATTAAGCGCGGCTGCGACGAACTCCTGGTCGAAGCCGAGCTTATCGAAAAACTCCGGACCGGACGCCCCCTGCGGGTCAAGGCGGGGTTCGATCCCACCGCCCCCGATCTGCATCTGGGGCATACGGTGCTTCTCAACAAGATGCGTCAATTGCAGGACCTGGGGCATCAGGCGGTGTTCCTGATCGGTGACTTCACCGGCATGATCGGCGATCCCACCGGCAAGAACGCCACGCGGCCGCCGCTTACCCCTGAGCAGGTGGAAGAAAATGCGCGCACCTACCAGGCCCAGGTGTTCAAGATCCTGGACCCGGAAAAGACCGAGGTGGAGTTCAACTCGCGCTGGATGGGCGGCATGAGCGCCGCCGACATGATCAAGCTGGCCGCTAGCCATACCGTGGCGCGCATGCTGGAGCGGGATGATTTCTCCAAGCGCTACAAGGCGAACCAGTCCATCGCCATCCACGAGTTTCTCTATCCTCTGATCCAGGGCTACGACTCGGTGGCCCTGAAGGCCGATCTGGAGCTGGGGGGTACGGATCAGAAGTTCAACCTGCTCATGGGCCGGGAGCTTCAGCGCCACTACAAGCAGCCGGCCCAGTGCATCCTCACCATGCCATTGCTGGAAGGGCTGGATGGCGTGAACAAGATGTCCAAGTCCCTGGGCAACTACGTCGGCATTACGGAGCCCCCCAACGAGCAGTTCGGCAAGCTCATGTCCGTTTCGGACGATCTCATGTGGCGTTACATCGAGTTGCTCTCGTTCCAGCCTCTGACGGTAGTCAGGCAATGGAAGAAAGAGGTGGATGAAGGGCGCAATCCCCGGGATATCAAGGTGGGGTTCGCCCAGGAGGTCATCGCCCGCTTCCATGGGCATGCGGCGGCGGAAGCGGCCTTGGCCGATTTCGAGGCGCGTTTCCGGCAAGGTGCGCTGCCCGAGGAGATGCCCGAGTTCACCCTGGAGACCCCGGCCGGGGGTTTGGCCGTCACCCAGTTGCTGAAACTGGCCGGCCTGGTGCCCAGCACCTCGGAAGCAATGCGCTCCATAGCGGGTGGTGGCGTCAAATTGGACGGCGAGAAGGTGTCCGACAAGGGTTTGTTGCTGGCAAAAGGGGTGACGGTGGTGGCTCAAGTGGGCAAACGGCGCTTCGCCCGGATAACTTTGTGTTGAGCTAACTTGCTGACCTGTAAGGAATTAGACGTTTCCTTGAAAAATTCTTGCAACAAACGCTTGACCACCGAATTTCGATCTCTATAATGCCGGTCTCTCGCTGCTGCAAAACACAGCGGCGAAAACGAAAAAACGCAGTAAAAACAGCTCTTTAACAATGTACTTACAGCCTTAAGGTGTGGGCATTGGGTTAGGTGGTTAGGTGTCCTTTGTGGTGCCTGACTGAAGCGAAAGTAAAACCTGATGCTTACACTAGTCAGTTAATTTCTGAATAGAGTAGGCGGC
>JBGSHR010000439.1:0-4037 GCA_041752155.1 Thiobacillaceae bacterium
GCCGCCTACTCTATTCAGAAATTAACTGACTAGTGTAAGCATCAGGTTTTACTTTCGCTTCAGTCAGGCACCACAAAGGACACCTAACCACCTAACCCAATGCCCACACCTTAAGGCTGTAAGTACATTGTTAAAGAGCTGGTTGCGGGGACAGGATTTGAACCTGTGACCTTCGGGTTATGAGCCCGACGAGCTGCCAGACTGCTCCACCCCGCGTTCGACAGAAGCGAGACTATACAGCCCCTAAAAAAATACGTCAACACTCTTTGTCCTCAAATTTCATGGATGCGCATTATTCTTTGGCACCCACAGTTAATCATAGCGAGTAATGCATGCCCTTCAACTTCCGTGTATCGCGGTTGCCGCGGCTAGAATTCGGCCCCGGCCGCCTGCGCACCATCCCTGAACTGGCAAGCCGATATGGTTCACGAGCCCTGATCGTGACCGGCGCCCATTCATTTTTGAGCAGCGAGCATTGGCACCGCCTCTCGGCGGATCTGTCCAAGCAGAAAATAAACCAACACCTCGTCCAGGTAACTGGTGAACCCTCGCCCGAACTCGTGGACGCCATAGTCGCCGCTCATCGTGCTTCGGACATTGATTGCGTACTCGGGATCGGCGGTGGCAGCGCCCTGGATACCGCCAAGGCCGTAGCTGGCTTGCTAAAGCCAGGCAATACAGTCATGGACCACCTAGAAGGCGTTGGCTCAGAAATCTCTTACCAAGGCCCTTCCACCCCCTTCATTGCCGTGCCTACTACGGCTGGCACTGGCTCGGAGGCCACCAAAAATGCCGTACTTTCTGTGCAGGGGGCGTACGGCTTCAAGAAGTCTTTCCGTGACGAGAAACTCATGGCGGAATACGCGGTGATAGATCCGGATCTGCTGGCCAGTTGCCCCCCTGGCGTCGTGGCGGCCAATGGCATGGATGCCTTCACTCAGTTGCTGGAGTCCTATGTCTCCAGCAACGCCAATGCTTTCACGGATGTCTTGGCTGTTTCCGGGATGGAGAAGATAAGGGATGCCTTGCTGCCTTGGTATGAAGGCACAGGAAATCCGGCGCCCCTGAGAGCGAGCATGGCCTACGCCGCCCTACTGTCCGGCATCGCCTTGGCCCAGGTCGGCCTGGGCTCTGTACATGGCTTGGCATCGCCACTGGGAGCCTTCTTCCCGATTCCCCATGGCGTGGTGTGCGGCACGCTGGTGGCAGAAGCGACGCGCATGAACATCGCCATATTAAAAGCGCGCGAACCGTCCAGCCGGGCCTTGGTAAGGTATGCCCACGTGGGGCGATTGCTTTCGGAGCAGGCCTTGCCCGATGAAGAGGCCCATGCCGCTTTGGTAGAGATTTTGGAGGATTGGACCCGGCGCCTACACCTGCCCCGGCTATCTACATACGGCATCGGCCAGACGGATGTGGCGCACATCGTCGCCCACAGCCGGGGGTCCAGTATGAAGACCAACCCCATCGTCTTGACGGACGAAGAGATCGCGCAGGTCGTGATGGCGCGGCTTTAATCTACGTCGCCGCCCACCACCTTGTACACCACGTCGGCGGGAAACCCACGACTGGCGAGAAAGCGCAGCTGTTTGGCGCGCTCCTGCGGATCCGCGGGCGGCTTGCCGAATTTCTTCCGCCAAACACCGCGGGCGGCCTCCAGGTCATTGGCACGAGCGGTACCTACCACCTCCGCCATCACCGCCTCTGGCACGCCCTTATCGCGCAGATCGGCTTTGAGACGTATGCTGCCGTGCCGGCCGGCCCGGGCATGGGCCAAGGCCTCGGCATAACGGGCATTGGAGAGCAGATTTTCCCGTTCCAGAGCATCCAGCAAGGCGGGGAGCTCCTCCGCCTCGTCATGGGGAGCAAGCTTGCGCGCCAGCTCCACGCGGCTATGTTCACGCCGCGCCAGCAAAGCGAGGGCCCGCTCCCGCAGTTTCACGCCTCTGCGGCGGCACCGGCCGGTTTAACACCCAGCTTTTCGCGGATCTTCCCTTCGATCTCCTGGGCGATCTCCGGGTGCTCCCGCAGGAATTCACGGGAATTGTCCTTGCCCTGGCCGATCTTCTCGCCTTGGTAGGCATACCAGGCACCGGACTTGTCCACCAACTTGTGCAGCACGCCCAACTCGATGATCTCGCCTTCCCGGGAAATGCCCTCGCCATAGAGTATGTCGAAGATGGCCTCCTTGAACGGAGGGGAAACCTTGTTCTTCACGACTTTGACCCGGGTCTCCGAGCCCACCACCTCATCCCCCTTCTTGATGGCGCCGATACGGCGGATATCCAGTCGCACAGAGGCGTAGAACTTGAGGGCGTTGCCGCCGGTGGTGGTCTCGGGGTTGCCGAACATCACGCCGATCTTCATGCGGATTTGGTTGATGAAGATGACCAGGGTGTTAGTGCGCTTGATGTTGGCGGTGAGTTTGCGCAGAGCCTGGCTCATCAGTCGCGCTTGCAGGCCCATGTGGGAATCCCCCATCTCGCCCTCGATCTCCGCCTTGGGGGTCAGTGCCGCAACCGAGTCCACCACGACCACATCCACCGCACCCGAGCGCACCAGCATGTCGGCGATCTCCAGGGCCTGCTCGCCGGTATCCGGCTGGGAGATGAGCAGCTCGGACACGTTGACCCCCAGCTTCTGGGCATAACTCGGGTCCAGGGCATGTTCCGCGTCGATAAAAGCGGCTGTTCCGCCCATCTTCTGCATCTGGGCGATGACCGACAGGGTCAACGTGGTTTTGCCGGAAGATTCCGGTCCGTAGATTTCCACCACCCGACCGCGCGGCAGCCCGCCGATGCCCAAGGCCACGTCCAGCCCCAATGAGCCGGTGGAAACCGATTGTATGTCGTCGGCGATGCTGCCATCGCCCATGCGCATGATGGAGCCTTTGCCGAACTGCTTTTCGATCTGCGCCAGGGCGGCGGTCAGGGCCTTGCTACGGTTTTCATCCATGGTTATTTCCTCCGAATCAATTTTTGCGATTATGGCACGAGGGCCAACATGTGCTTCAGGGCATGCCTTACCGACTGGGCGCGAATCTGGCGCCGGTCACCGGGAAAATACTGGCGCTCGGTTACCGTTTCCTGCCCTCCGCCCGCCCAAGCGAAACAGACCGTCCCCACCGGTTTGTCCGGCGTTCCACCGGCGGGACCGGCAATGCCGGTAATGGCGAAGGCAACCCGCGCCGGGCTATGGGCCAGTACACCTAGCGCCATTTCCCGCGCCGTCTCTTCGCTCACGGCGCCGTATTGGGCCAGGGTTTCCGGCCGCACCCCCAGCATGTCCTGCTTGGCGGCATTACTGTAGGTGACAAAGCCCCGGTCGAACCAGACGGAACTGCCGGCGATAGCGGTGATGGCCTGGGCTGCCCAACCCCCGGTGCAGGATTCCGCCACCGCCAGGGGGGTCCATCCTTGGCGCTGCAAGGCCGCGCCAAGGCGGGCGGCGAGCTGCTCCAGTTCTTCCTGACTCACATCCATGCCGACACCCCCAAGAGACACAGGATCGCGTAACCCGCCGCACCCACATCGTCCAGCATGACGCCGAGGCCACCCTTGATGCGGGCGTCCAGCCAATTGATGGGCCAGGGCTTCCAGATATCGAACAGGCGGAACAGGGCGAAGGCCAGCACATAGCCCGGAATGGAAGATGGAGCGAACGGCAGCACCATGAGGAAGGCCGCGATCTCGTCCCACACCATGCCACCGTGATCCGCCACACCCAAGTCCCGCCCGGTCACCTCGCAGGCCCAGACCCCCACCGCGAGGAACACTACAATCCAGGCCCAGTAAAAGGGCGCGCCGAGCAGCAGCCAGAACAGGGGAAAGGCCACCAGGGTGCCCACCGTCCCGGGCGCTTTGGGGGACAGTCCCGAGCCGAAGCCCAGGGCCAGAAAGTGGGCCGGGTGGGCCAGGAGAAAACGGCGATCAGGCGAAATGGTCAAAGCCCCGCTCCTCGATAGTGAGGGGCGCGCCGTCCACCCCCAGCACGGTCAAGTCCGGCGCAGCCGTGATGCGGCCGATGCGGGCCAGCGC
>JBGSHR010000440.1:0-5082 GCA_041752155.1 Thiobacillaceae bacterium
CCGCCTGTTCGAGCTGGCCCACATCGCCGTGGCCCACCGGCCCGGCTATTCCCCGGCGGTGTGGGAGGACGCCCTGCCCGACCCCCTGCGCAAACTGCTCACCACCCGGCGTTGCGAACAGGCCCTGGAACTGGCGGAAAAACCCGCCGGCCGGATCTTCCTGCACGCCATCACCCAGCTGGACATCTCCGCCAGCCAGATCCGCGACCGCTGCCTGCGCGGCCGCAGCCTGCGCTACCTGCTGCCCGAATCCGTCATCGATTACATCAACGAGAACCATCTCTATGTCTGAACCCGCTTCTTTCGGTACTACCTCCGCCGGCGCCCTCGCCACCGAGCAACTGGTCAAGATCGCCGTCGCCGCCCTGGAGGACATCAAGGCCAAGGACATCAGCGTCCTGGACGTGGCCCACCTCTCCTCCCTGTTCGAGAAGATGATCATCGCCAGCGGCGACTCCAACCGGCAGGTGCGCTCCCTGGCGGACAACGTGCAGAAGAAACTCAAGGAGGCCGGCGCCGAGATCATCGGCATCGAAGGGGAAGAGTCGGGGGAATGGGTGCTGGTGGATGCCGGCGGCCTGGTGGTGCATGTCATGCACCCGACGGTGCGCGCCCACTACAACCTGGAGGAACTGTGGGGCGCGGCCCAGAAGGCGCGCGTCAGCCACTGAGCCGCCCGGCGCGCCTTTCTGCGCTGCGCCGACTAGCCTGGTGTTCATTGCATAACCGAGTGTGGGCAAAAAAAACCCTGACAGGCGCGAGCCTGCCAGGGTGGGGCTAACGCCCGCTTAAGCTCGTTCAGGGCAACATGTTGTAGCTGATCTGCGCGCCGGGATTCAGGGCGATGCCCGAATTGACCGTCAGCGCCGCCGCGACGACCTTCTGCAGGTCGCTCAGGATGGCGCCCGGGATGGGCGCGAAGGCGGCCTTCTCCTCCTCCGAAATATCCGCGAACAGGGCGCTCAGCATGAAGTGCGGGTCCAGGTAGCTGACCAC
The DNA here is from genome assembly GCA_041752155.1 of Thiobacillaceae bacterium. Taxonomy (GTDB): domain Bacteria; phylum Pseudomonadota; class Gammaproteobacteria; order Burkholderiales; family Thiobacillaceae; genus PFJX01. Next base: position 997 of record JBGSHR010000440.1, read on the forward strand.
CAGGGTTTCCAGGCTGCCGTTGCCGTCCTGGTCGATGATCTGCACGGTGATCTCGCAGGGCAGGGCGGTCACGTGATGCAGGCCGGTGCTCATGGCCATCTTGGCGTACTTGGGCGAACAGGCCTCGATCACATGGTTGTTGCCGGGCAGGGTGAGCGGCGTGGCGCGCGCCGAACGCCAGCTGGAACCGGGGCTCAGGATGCTGTCCAGGGGCGTGCCGGCGACGACGGTGGGATGGGTTCCGGCGGTCGGCGTGCCGTTGATGCTCATGGTGTTGATGATGGCCTGGGTCACCGCCGTGGACTCGGCCGCGCTGAACGCCGCGCCGTCGGCCTTGGTGTAGCCGATATGCAGATAGGGCGACTGGTAGGGCGAGTTGGCGACCACCTCGACCACCTGCTCCATGCTCCGGTATTTCGGCCCGAGCTGCTTGTCGACGACCTTGGTCTTGGCGTCGAACTCGGTCATGGCGTGCAACACCACCGCCCGGATCTCGGCCTTGACCTGGGGCGGCAGGTCGCTGATCGCCTCGGCGAAGGCCGGGTCGCCCATGTCCGCGCTGAACAGCACGTCGGTGAAGAACAGCGAGAAGATGGCGTTGGGATCGAGCATGTCGACATAGATGTGCTCGTCGTCGTTCCAGATGGAGACCTCGCAGGGCAGGGCGGGCGTATGGCTGTAGCCGTTGACGATCTTCTGGTCGCCGACGATGGGCGACACGCCCAGGGCCTGCTTGGCGTAGTGCTCGTTGCAGAAATCCAGCACGCTGGCCTTCTTGGTGTTGGCCGCGGTGACCGTGCCGGTTGCCAAATAGGTGGCGTCGTTGGGGTCGATGGGCTCGGGCGAGGGAATCTCGATGATGGCCTGGCTGATTTCGGCATCCGTGCAGGTCTGGGTCTTGCGGCAGTTCAGAGAGGTGCCGCCCAGCACCCAGTCGTCGCCCTTGATGATGGTCGTGCCGAGCACGGCCGAGTCCTTGTAGCGGGCGACGTAATTGGCCAGCGCCAAAGCGGCGGCCTGCACCTTGGCGTAGGTGGCCTTGTGGTCGACCTGGCCGTTCTCGTCCCGCACCACCGGCAGGCGCGCCACCCGGTTGTAGGGGGTGATGGTGGCGAAATCGTCATGCCCGTAACCGTGGCCATGGCCATGCCGGTGTTCATGGCCATGGCCCGCGAGGGCCGGCTGCACGCTCATGGCCAGGCCCAGGACCGCCGCGCCGCACAGGGTCTTCCTGACCCACTTGTTGATGGGGGCTTGGGTGGGCTTCTTGTTGTTGGCTTTACGCTGCATTTCACTGTCTCCTCGGTTGATTGATGGCGCTTCGGGCGGGCGAGTCATGGCCTGCCCGGGCCCGCCACTCTTCCCCTTGGTGGCGGCGGCCCGGCGCCGGGATTCACCTATTCAGACACCCTGAATGACGCCCCATGACTCGCCTCCGATGTCCAAATTAACAGTCCGACAGGGAAACGCCAGTCGCTTGTTCGTCGATATTCGTATGGATGCGTCGATATTTATTCCGTTACGAATCAACGGGATATTGCGTCGCTTCGGTGGGTTTCGACGAAAACGGACGGCGGGTGGGGCGGGTACGGCATGGCGCCCGGGCGGGCGGGCGAGGGGAAGGGGCGGATCAGTCCCCGGAGGGCTTGATACCCGAGATCAGCAGTCGGAAATCGCTCAGCGCCTGCTGGAGCCTCTTGCGCTCCAGGGTGGATTTTCGGCCCAGCTGCTTGAGCACGAACTCGGCGGTGTCGATGACCCGCTGGGTGCGGGGGTTCTTGGGGCAGGTCTCGATGTTCAGGTATTTGTCCAGGGTGCGGGTGGTAGGGGTCGACTTGTCGATGTATACCGGCCAGATGCGGCTTTCCTCGGCCAGGTCCAGCTTGCTCTTGTCCAGGTCGTGTTCCCAGCAGGCCAGGGCGCAGAGCATGACATTGACGGTCTGCTCGCGGATCGCCGGCCGCTCGGGGCCGGATTCCGCGCCCTCGCCGCCCAGCAGCTCGATGCTGGATGCCGCCGACATGAAGCCCGGCGCGTTGCGGGCGATCTCCAGCAGGCTGTTGAGGGATTCCTCCACCGCGTTCATGCGCTGTTCGTTGCGCTGGAAGCTGGTGGCCACGGTCTCCGCGGACAGCAGCTCATCGTTTCTCGACAGGGCATACAGCACCACCGCATAGCCCTGGCCGCCCCGCACGTCCAGCGAGCTGATCACCGCATCCCGCTCGAAGCGGGTGCCGTCCTTGCGGATGCAGGCGAGGTGGGCCGGGATCTTGCCACCCGAGGGCGCGTGGAGGAGGCCGGCATCGCGCATCAGGCCGACGATGTCGTCGCCGAACAGGTCGCCCAGGTCCAGGTCGCCGATCTCGTCGGGGGGGTAGCCGAACAGGGTCGCGGCCCCCCGGTTGAAATACACCGCCTCCTGGTCGTTGCCGAAACACAGGATCGCGCTGTCATCCAGATCCAGCAGGCGTTCCAGGTCGTTGGTGCGGCGCCGCACCTGGTGGGCCATGGCGTTGAAGGTTTCGGCCAGCACGGAAAAATCCCGCAGGCCCTTGTGGTCCACGGTCAGGTCCAGCTTGCCGCTGGCCATCTGCTTCATGTCCCGCACCATGCGCTTGACCGGCACGAACAGGAAACGGTTGAACAGCCACAGGGCGAACAACAGGGTGACTAGGGTCAGCAGCAGGAAACCGCTGATCGTGACGGTACGCGTCCGCTCCATTTCCGCGTTGAGCCGCTCCACGTTCTCATAGCCGACGATCCGGAACGCGGCCTGGCCATCGGAGGAAAACAGCATGTACTCCACCGGCAGGAGATGGTCCGGGTGATTCGGTGCGCCGACGATGATGGGCTCGCCGGCCGGGGAAAAGATGCTGATCGGCGTCTGGGTGATGGCGCCGATGTCCGGGAGATTGAACACCGGGTTGATGATGATCTCCATATAACCGATGGGGTGCAGGCCGCCGATGGGCACCAGGGTGGAATGCATCGGGCCCTTGGCGGAGATCCACAGCGCATCGGTGGCCTTCAGGCGTTCGACGCCGGGCCTTCCCGCCAGGGTCTTGGCCAGGGGGGCGGCCAGGGACTTGTCCAGGCCGACCATGCCCTTGCCGCTCTCGGCGATGAACTTCAGGTCCAGGTCGTAGAGCCGGATCTTCTCCAGATTGATGTTGGCGAAGCCGACGAAGCCATTGATGAACGGATCGTCCAGCAGGGCGACCAGCCGCTCCCGTCCGCCGGCCTGGTCGGCCTGGCGCATGGCCTGGATCAGCTCGTCGCTATGGCCGAGACGCATGCCCAGTTCGAAGGTGTGGCCGCGCACCGCCTTGAGCATCTCCTGGGAGGCCACCTCGATCACCCGCGACAGGCTGTTGATCTGGGCGTCGAGGGCGGTCTGCCGGAAGTAGCTCCCGGCCAGCAGGGACAAGATGCTGGCGACCCCGCCGATCATCACGAAGATGATGACCGTGACGGCCCTGATGGAGAGGGTTTCAATACGCATGAAGGCGTGGGGAGGCGTGGGGAGATTGCCGTGGTTGCGGGCGCCGGCCGTCACTCACGGGGTTAGTCCGTGATGGCCGGTAGGCGCTTGTCCGTCCATTCCTTCCAGCCGCCCCGGAACCAGAACACATTCCTGTAGCCCCAGGCCATGGCCTTGCGGATGGCGTCGCTGCTGCGCAGGCAGCGCGGGCCATTGCAGTAGAAGATGAGCGTGGCCGATTTGTCGGCGTTGATCTTTTCCAGATCCTCCCGCCCCATGCCGGTATTCAGCAGGCTGACGGCGCCCTCGATATGGCCCTTGGCGTATTCGGACTTCTTGCGCGAATCGATGAGGATCAAGCCGGGTTTCGAGAGGATCAGTTCCACGACCTGCTCCGCCGTGACGGTGATCGCCCCCGGGATGCTGTCCGGCGCGTGGGGCTTTTCCGCCGCCTGGCCGGAAAACGGCAGGAGACCGAACAGCAGCAAGGCCAGGGCCAGCAGCCGGGCATGCGGGGATCGGGAATCAGGTCTGGGCGGCATGAGGTGCGTTCGTCGGCGGAAGCGATCGGCGCCATGATGGGGCAGCGCCGGCACGCTGGCAAC
>JBGSHR010000441.1:0-3473 GCA_041752155.1 Thiobacillaceae bacterium
GGGCGATGCGGGGGGCGTGCCGGCCCGCTTGCTGGTGCGCAGCCCGGACCTGAAGGCGGGGGACCGGCTGTTGCTGACCCATCTGCCCAATGCGGTGACCGGGCTCAAGGTCGAGCCGATCAAGCCCTGAGCCCGTCATGAGCAAGCACCCGCGCCGTACCGATCTGATCGGCACCTTCGTCCACCATCCGGTGGCGGCCAACCTGTTCATGCTCATCCTCATGTTGGCCGGGCTGTTCGCCGTGTCCAAGCTCAACGTCCAGTTCTTCCCCAACTTCAACCTGGACGTGGTGACGGTGCGGGTGGAATGGCGCGGCGCGGCGGCGGAGGACGTGGAGGAGGGCATCACCACGCCCCTGGAACAGCAGATCAAGAGCGTCTCCGGCATCAAGCACCTCACCTCCAGTTCCACCCAGGGCATCAGCGCCATCACCATCGAGTTCAAGGAAGGCACCGACCCCATCAGCGCCGTGGACGAGGTGAAGCAGGCGGTGGCCCAGTTCCGCAATCTGCCCACCGACGCCCAGACCCCCGAGGTCGCCCGCGTGGTGCGCTACGAGCCCATCGCCCGGGTCCTGCTCACCGGCGCCAGCCTGCCGGAATTGCGCAATCTGGCCCACCGCTTCGAGCGGGAACTGCTGGCCCGGGGTGTGGACAAGGTGGACATCCTCGGGCTGCCGGACGAGGAGGTGGCCATCACCATCCCGGGACGGGAGCTGGAACGCGTGGGCATGAACCTGGACCAGGTGGCCACGCGCCTGGCCCAGACCAACAGGGATCTGCCCGCCGGTATGGTGGGAGAGGGCGAGGTGCAACGGGAGATGCGCGGCGTCAACCTGCGCAAAGACCCCCGCGACTATGCCAACCTGCCCCTGGTGACCCAGGCGGGTAGCCGCATCGAACTGGGCCAGGTGGCCAGCATCACGCGCGGCCCCCGCGACAACAGCGTGTTTCTGGAGGTGGGCGGCAAGCCGGCGGTGGAGCTGGTGCCCATGCGGGCCGAGACCGGCGACTCCCTCAAGGCCGCCAAGCGGGTCTACGCCTGGCTGGAGACGACCCGGCCCAGCCTGCCCCCGTCCATTCAGATTTCCCTGTACGACGAGCAATGGAGCCTGATCGAGGAGCGCATCAACCTGTTGCTCAGCAATGGCGCCATGGGTCTGGCCGTGGTGGTGGGCATCCTGCTGCTGTTCCTGAACGGACGCGTGACCCTGTGGGTGGCCCTGGGTATTCCCACGGCCTTTCTGGCCACCCTGGCGGTGATGTGGCTGGTGGGCGGCACCATCAACATGATCAGCCTGTTCGCCCTGATCATGGCCCTGGGGGTGATCGTCGACGACGCCATCGTCGTCGGTGAGGACGCCTACGCCCACCACAAGATGGGCGAAGACCCCTCCTATGCCTCGGAGGGCGGCGCCCGGCGCATGTTCTGGCCGGTCATCGCCTCCAGCCTGACCACGGTGGCGGCCTTCATCCCCCTCATGCTGGTGTCCGGCCCCATCGGCAAGATCATGTTCGACATCCCCTTCATCATGATCTGCGTGTTGCTGGCCTCCATCGTCGAGTGTTTCTTCATCCTGCCGGCCCACCTGCGCGGCGCTTTCCGCCACGAGGCCGGCCATCGGGTGAACTCCCTGCGCCAGCGCCTGGACGCCGGCTTCGACTACTTTCGTGACCGGCTCTTCCGGCCCCTGGTGACCCAGGCCGTGGCATACCGGGGGGTGACCATCGCCGCCGGCGTGGCCATCCTGATCATGGCCGTGGGCCTGCTGGCGGGGGGGCGGGTCAAGTTCTCCTTCTTCCCCACGCCGGAACCCCAGGTGGTCTACGCCAATGCCACCTTCGCCAGCGGCACGCCCCGGCCCCGGGTGGAGGCCTTCCTCCAGCATCTGCGCGATACCCTGACCGACACCGAGCGGGGCTACGGCTCCAGGGTGGTGGATCAGTCGGTCTACCGCAGCGGCACCCTGTCCGGCGAAAACCAGCGCCAGGGCGAGCAGTTCGGCTCCCTGACCGTGGAATTGCTGCCGTCCGAGCAGCGCAGCGTGCGTACCGAGGACTTCATCAAGGCGTGGCAGTCCCGCATCCACACCCCGGCCGGCATCGAGAGCTTCGTGGTGGTGCCGCGCAAGGGCGGTCCGCCGGGCAGCGACATCGTCGTGCGCTTCCAGGGCCAGGACAACCACACCCTCAAGCTTGCGGCCCTGGAGTTGAAGGCCAGCCTGCGCCAGATCCAGGGCGTGTACGGCATCGAGGATGACATGCCCTATGGCCGGGAGCAGATCCTGTTCCGGTTGTCTCCGTCCGGCGAGGCCATGGGCCTGACCCTGGAGGAGTTGTCGCGGCAATTGCGCGCCGCCCTGGACGGCCGTCTGGTGCAGATCTTCCAGGACGGTCCCGACGAGGTGGAGGTGCGGGTGCGCCTGCCCGAGGCGGAGCGGGCCAGCCTGGCCCTGCTGGGCAACATGAACGTGCGCGCCCCCGACGGCACCTGGGTGCCCCTGACCACCGTGGCTCGCTGGAGCACGCGCCAGGGCTTCGAGGTGGTGCGCCACGCCGAGAGCAACCTGGCCCTGGAGGTGAACGCCTCGGTGAACGGCGCCGTTGCCAACGCCAACGAGATCCTGGCCGGTCTGGCCCAGAACGACATGCCCCGGCTGGCCAAGAAATACGGGGTCCAGTGGTCGTTCCAGGGGCGGGCGGCGGATCAGCAGGAGACCATGGGCGACATGAAGGCGGGCATGCTGCTGGGGCTGGTGCTCATCTACATCGTCCTGGCCTGGGTGTTCGGCCATTACGGCTGGCCTTTGATCATCATGCTGGCCATCCCCTTCGGTCTGGTGGGGGCCATTACCGGCCACTGGATCATGGGCATCGACCTCACCGTGCTGTCCATGTTCGGCCTGTTCGGTCTGTCCGGCATCGTCGTCAACGACGCCATCGTCCTCACCGAGTTCTACCGCCACCAGCGGGAAAAGGGCGTGCCCGCCAACGAAGCGGTGGTGGAGGCCGCCTGCCTGCGCCTGCGCGCCATCCTGCTCACCTCCCTCACCACCATCGGCGGCCTGTCCTCGCTGATGATGGAGAGCTCGCTCCAGGCCCAGTTCCTCATCCCCATGGCCACCAGCATCACCTTCGGCCTGGGCTTCACCACCATCATCGCCCTGCTCTGGCTGCCGGCCATGCTGTCGCTGTACGAGTCCGGCCATGTGCGGGTCATGCGCTTCATGGGGCGGACGGTGGCGGCATGAACCTGAATTCTTCACCACAGAGGCACAGAGAAGATCGAAATAACAATTGCTTATCCGATTGCGGTCGGTCACCCATCGGGTGGGAAGTCGACTCAAACGAAGCCATTGGTTTTCCTCTGTGTCTCTGTGCCTCTGTGGTGCAACTGAGTTTTTCCGGATGAAAACCGTCCTCATCACCGGCTGTTCCTCCGGCATCGGCCTGACCGTGGCGCGTGGCTTGGC
>JBGSHR010000442.1:0-2056 GCA_041752155.1 Thiobacillaceae bacterium
CCATGGGCCTGGGCTTCATGACCAAGGGCCCGGTGGCGGTGCTGATCCCGGCCGGCACCCTGACCCTGTACTGCCTGCTGGCGCGGGACTGGGCCGCCCTGCGTGGCTTCCTGATCCAGCCTAGGGCCTGGGCGCTATTCCTGGCCATCGCCGCGCCCTGGTTCGTGGTGCTGTATGTGAAGGAGGGGCCGGACTTCGTGCTGGGCTTCTTCCTCAAGCACAACCTGGGACGTTTCTCCGCCCCCATGGAGGGCCACGGCGGCAAGCCCTTCTACTACCTGCCGGTGCTGCTGTTCTCCCTGCTGCCCTTCACCGGCCTGCTGTTCGTGCTGGGGGCGCGCATCAAGCAGGCCTGGTCCCTGCCCTGGCTGCGTTTCGGCCTGATCTGGTTCGGGCTGGTGTTCGCCCTGTTCTCCGCCTCCGGCACCAAGTTGCCTCATTACCTCTATTACGGCTACGCCGGCCTGGTGCCCGCCCTGGCCTGGGCGGCAACCCAGAACAAGCGCGCCTGGCCGGTGCTGCTGGTGGCCGTGCTCCAGTTCGCCCTGCTGCTGGCCCTGCCCTACCTGTTGCAGGCCAACGCCGACCAGGTGAACGCGGGCTACCGGGCCGCCCTGGCGGAACTGGATACCCGCTTCACCACCGGCTATCGCCTGTACTTCGCCGCTGGCCTGGCCCTGGCCCTGGCCAGCCTGGCCCTGGGCCGCATCACCCTGGTCCAGCGCGCCGGCTTTCTGGCGGTATTCGCCGCCCTGGGGGCCTGCCTGCTGTTGTTCCCCACCGTGGGCTGGATGCTGCAAGCGCCGGTCAAGGCCGCCGGCATCGCCGCGCGAGAGCAAAGCGGCCCCCTGATCATGTACGGCATGAACCAGCCCAGCTTCCAGACCTACGCCCGGCGCCAAGTGCTGCGGCGTCTGCCCCAATCGGGCGACCTGGTGCTGACACCGGCACGCAAGGCCAATGAACTGCCGCCCCATGAGGCGGTGGGCCAATACCGCGACCTGATCCTGGTGCGCATGCGATGAGTCGCCAGGCAACCGCAGCCCTGGCCCCGAGACCGGCATGAGCCCGAATCAAGGTAGCCCGGAGGAGCAACGCGAGTCCGGGATGGGTGCCGCATTCCCCAGACGCGCTGCGCTTCTCCGGGCTACGGGGTTGCTCCTTGCCGCCCTCGCCCTGCTCACGATCTGGCGTCTGTGGGCGCGCCAGCATGCCGATGTGGAACTGTTCTTCGACGAGGCCTATTACTGGGCCTGGGCCCAAAAGCCGGATTGGGGCTATTACTCCAAGCCGCCCATGGTGGCCTGGCTGATCCACCTCTCCACCGCCTTGCTGGGCAACAGCGAGGCCGGCGTGCGGGCCGGCGCCACCCTGCTCTACCCGCTCACCTCCATCGTCCTGTTCCTGCTGGGACGCCAGCTGTTCGCCCAGTCTCCCCAGCACGACGCCATCGCCCTGGCCGGGGCCTTGGTGTTCGCCACCCTGCCGGTGATCGGCGTGGGCAGCTGGCTCATCACCACCGACGCCCCGCTGCTCTTGTTCTGGGCCCTGGCCCTGTTGTTCTATGCCCGCGCCTTGAGCAGCGACCGCTGGCGCGACTGGCTGGGCCTGGGCACCGCCGTCGGCCTGGGCCTGATGAGCAAGTACAGCATGGTGTTCTTCGCCGCCTGCATGGGCGCCCACCTGCTGCTCAGCGGCCGCCTGCTCGCCCAGCTGCGCAATCCCCGCCTCTATGTCGCCGCGCTCCTCGCCGGAGCCATCGTCACCCCCAACCTGCTGTGGAACGCCAGCCACCAGTTCGCCAGCTTCAAGCACACGGCGGAGATCTCCCAGGTGGACCGGGCGGTGTTCGACGTGCATAACCTGCTGTCCTTCGTCGGCGCCCAGTTCGGCCTGTTCGGCCCCATTCTGCTGACCGGCCTGCTCCTGCTGGTGCTGCGCCGCCCGGTGTGGCGGGACGACCGCCTGCGCCTGCTGGCCTGCTTCGCCCTGGTTCCCCTGATCCTGTTTTCCGGCCTGGCCCTCACCTCCCGCGCCTTCGCCAACTGGGCGGCCT
>JBGSHR010000443.1:0-1965 GCA_041752155.1 Thiobacillaceae bacterium
TGGGACAGGCGGGTGTAGTGGCGCACCACGTCCAGCTCCGAGCATTCCGGCAGCAGGGGTGGAGTGCCGCGCAGGCATTCGGCCGGCAGGTCGTCGGCGGCCGGCGCGTCGTGGGGAGCCTGGGCGTGGGCACGGCGACCGGGATGGGCGTGTTGGAAGATCAGCATGGACATGGAGACAGTGGACAAAGGGGGATGACAGGGGGCGGCCGCGTACCGGCGCCGCCTGCCTGGCGGGGGTTAGCGGGGTTCCAGGGGTTCGCCCCGGGCGGCGGCCATGGCGGCATCGTAGTTGGGCTCCTGCTTGATCTCGGGCACCAGCTCCGAGTAGACCACCTTGTCGTTCTCGTCCAGGACGATGACGGCGCGGGCGGTGAGGCCGGACAGAGGCGGGTCCATGATCATGACGCCGTAATCCTTGTGGAAATCCCGGCCGCGCAGGGTGGAGAGGGTCACCACGTTTTTCAGGCCTTCGGTGCTACAAAAACGGGCCTGGGCGAAGGGCAGGTCGGCGGAGATCACCAGCACCACGGTATTGGGCAGGGTGGCGGCGAGCTCGTTGAACTTGCGCGCGGAGACTTGGCACACCACGGTATCCAGGCTGGGCACGATGTTGAGGATCTTGCGCTTGCCCCAGAACGTGGACAGGGAAACGTCGTTCAGGTCTTTGTCCACCAACATGAAGGAGTGGGCGGAATCGCCGGCGCGGGGAAAGTTGCCGCCGACGGAAATCGGTTCGCCGCCTAGGGTTACGGTTGCCATGTCATGTCTCCTCGTTCGTTGAAATTTGCGCGTTCAGGACTTGTAGGCGCAGGGCGGCGCTTCGCGGCGCCGGCTCAGGATGCGTTCCAATTGTTGCGCATACTGATCCGTATCGTCATCCGTCTTGGTTTCCGTGGCACAGACCAGGAGACAATCGCCCAGTTCCGGATAGTCCCGGCCCAGATCATAGCCTCCCAGGATGCCCTGGGCGCGCAGTGAACGCAGCACGTCGCCCACCGGGGCATTCACCCGGATCACCGTTTCGTGGAAGAAGGGGGACGCGAACACCTGCTCGACGCCGGCGACGGCCAACAGCTTGTCGCGCAACTTGCGGGTATTGGCGTGGCACGCCAGGGCCACCTGCTTCAGGCCATCGGGCCCCAGCAGGGCCATGTGGATGGTGGCGGCGGTGACCAGCAACCCCTGGTTGGTGCAGATGTTGGAGGTGGCCTTGGAGCGACGGATGTGCTGCTCGCGGGCTTGTAGGGTGAGAGCGAAGCCGGGCTGGCCGTCGGCGTCCACGGTGCGGCCGACGATACGCCCCGGCATCTGGCGCACCAGGGTCTGCTTGGCGGTCATGAAACCGAAGTAGGGGCCGCCCGAGGACAGAGGCACGCCCAGGGGCTGGCCGTCGCCGACGCAGATGTCCGCCCCCTTGGTACCCCACTGACCCGGCGGCTTCAGCAGGGCCAGGGACAAGGGATTGACCACGGCGATGGCCAGCATGTTGTGCTGGTGCGCCCAATCGGTAAGGGCATCCACCGGCTCCAGCACGCCGAAGAAGTTGGGCTGGGGGATCACCAGGGCCGCCGCCGGCTGGCCCGCGTGGGACGCCAGATCCTCCAGGGCGGTCTGGCCCGACTCGGGGCGATACGGCAGGGTCACCAGTTCGATGCCCTGGTTCTTCACCGTGGTCAGCACCACCTTGCGGTAGATCGGATGCACGGTCTTCGGCACCAGCACGCGGCGCGACGTCTTGTGTGCGCGCACCGCCATCAGCACGGCTTCGGCCAGCGCAGACGCGCCGTCGTAAAGCGAGGCATTCGACACGTCGAGCCCGGTCAGGCGGGTCATCATGGTCTGGTATTCGTAGATCAGTTGCAGCGTGCCTTGCGATGCCTCGGCCTGATACGGCGTGTAGGCCGAATAGAACTCGCCGCGCGTGGTGATCTGCCAGATCGCTGCCGGAATGTGGTGCTCGTAC
>JBGSHR010000444.1:0-11740 GCA_041752155.1 Thiobacillaceae bacterium
GGGTGGTGTCGCCCACCAGCTTGAGCAGCTCGCTCCTACGCCGGGGCTCCATCGGCACCAGACGCACCGCGCGGGCGAGCAGTCGGCGGCCATCGCGCAACATAAAGAACAGCAGGAACAGCATCATGAAGAAGTGGGCCACCGTGCCCAGGGCGCCGAGCAGGAAGTTGCCGCCACTGGCCGCCAGCGACTTCAGCAGCAGCTGGCCGGCGTTCACCAGCCAGCCCTGGAGCTGCTCGGTGGTGGCGGTGAGGTTCTGGCGCAGCCACTCCGCCAGGCTGCCGATCAAGGGATATTGCTCCAGCTGCGCGAGCAGACTGGCGTCGAAGCGCAACTGCTCTTGTTGCAAGCGCGTAACCAGGCCCGCAACCTGATTCGCGAAGGCCAGGCCCAGGCTGACCAGCGGGCCCGCCAGCACGACAGGCACCAGCACGGTGATGATCCCCGCCGCCAGGGCGGCACGCCCCTTCAGTTTGCGCATCAGCCAGCCCTGGGTCGGCGCCAACAGGAAGGCGAGGCAGATGCTCCAGGCAAGCGCGCCCCAGAAGGGCGTCATCATCCAGTACAGGGCGAGGGCGAAGAGACCCGTGACGAAAATCAAGAAGCCCTTGCGGTAGAGGTCCATGGTCACATCCAGCCCATGATTTGGGCGTAGCTCGCTTTGTCGGCCGCGTAACAAGCGCAGGATGCGGCTTCCAGGCCGCCGCGGTCGAGAATCGTGACATTCCCGCGCCGATAGCTGATCAGTTTGCGATTTTGCAGCGCGCTGGCTGCCTTGGTGACACCGACGCGGCGCACGCCCAGCATGGCGGCCAGGAACTCGTGGGTGACATGAAACGCGTCCGCGTGGGCCCGGTCCTGGGTCATCAGCAACCAGCGGGCGAGACGCGCCTCCACCACATGGAAGCGGGTGCAGGCCGCTGTTTGCGCAAGTTGGCCCCTCACCACATAAAGGTAGCGCTTCAGCAGGCGTTGCAGCGCGGGGCTCAGTTCCAGTTCGCTGCGAAACAGCGCCGCGTCCATGCACAGCGCCGGGCCCGCGCCCTGCACCAGGGCACGCAGCGGCGCCACATCCACCCCGAGCAAGAGGGAGATGCCCAGCATACCTTCGTTGCCGACCAGCCCCACCTCCAGGCTGGTGCGATCATCTATCGGCATAACCAGGGAGATGAAGCTTTGCGTGGGAAAGTAAACCCGGCGAATGCGCTCGCCGGGTTCCTCCAGGACCTCGGCAAACACCAGATCGACCACCTCGCAGCCCGCCAGGAAGCGCTGGTAGTCCTTGCGCGGCAAGGCCGCAAGCAGAAGATTGGCGACGGAGGGGGGCTTGGTGCGTGGCACGGGGACTCTCCTGGCGTTAAGGAAGCCCGGGCAAGCGGCACACGACGAGGTGCCCATGCAATCCCGTTGTCAGGTACGGACCAAGGGGGGACGGCTGCCCGGAATGAGTCATTGCAGCGTGGAGCAAAGCCAGTTTATGGTCTGGGCGGTAGCGCACATAACACCCCGGCCACGCGGGGCGGTACGCGAGATCAAGCACGAAGGCGCCCGAGCGGCCGGGTTACGAAACGGCACCCGGCTCCTCGCCGGGCAAATCCGGACCATCGCCTGGCTTGTGTGTGACAACGTACAGATGGCCGTTGCCGGGACAGCGCATGATGCGCGCACGCCCCGGAAAAGCCGAGACGATTCTCCGTCTTGTGAAGCCGCAATCGCCGGCCCGGCAAGCGCGCTTTTTCTCCAGATTGCTGTCCGCCCGTCACGGAAATATGCCATGCCAGAACCAGGAAACGCTTCCGTCCTTGGCGCCACCGCCGACATGGTGGAAGCCCCCTCCGAAGCGCGGAGCCAGGAGGCCTTGCTCAAGACGGGGGCGTTGCAGAACGCGATCCTCACCAGCGCCAATTTCGCGATCATCGCCACCGACGAGAAAGGCATCATCCAGCTATTCAATATCGGTGCCGAACACCTGCTGGGCTACAACGCCGCCGAGGTCGTGAACAAGATCAGCCCCAGCGCGATGCATGATCCGCTGGAAGTGACGGCGCGCGCCCAGGCGCTGAGCAGCGAACTCGAAACCCCCATCGCGCCGGGTTTCGAGGCCCTGGCTTTCAAGGCTTCACGCGCCATCGAGGACGTCTATGAGACGACCATCATCCGCAAGGATGGCAGCCGCTTCGACGCCATCGTGTCGATCACGGCGCTACGTGACGACTATGGCGAAATCATCGGCTACCTGTTGATCTGCGCCGACAATTCGGTGCGCAAGCAGGTCGAAGCGAAACTCAACGAGGCCATGGCCGCGGCGGATAAAGCCAATCGCGCGAAATCCGACTTTCTCTCCAGCATGAGCCATGAATTGCGCACGCCGCTCAATGCGATCCTCGGTTTCGCCCAGCTCATGGAATCCGGCACGCCACAGCCGACGCCCTCCCAGCAGCGCAACCTGGACCAGATTCTCAAGGCGGGCTGGTATTTGCTGGAGCTGATCAACGAGATCCTCGATCTGGCGCTGATCGAATCGGGCAAGGTGACGCTATCGCGCGAGGCGGTGTCCCTGGTTGAGGTCATGCTGGAGTGCCGGGCCATGATCGAGCCCCAGGCCCAGAAGCGCGACATCACCATGACCTTTCCACGCTTCGAAACACCCTGGTTCGTCAAAGCCGACCGCACCCGGCTGAAACAGGTGCTCATCAACCTGCTGTTCAACGCCATCAAGTACAACAAACCGGGCGGCACAGTGGCCGTGGAGTACAGCTTGACCCCCCCGAATTCGATCCGTATCAGCGTGCGCGACACCGGCGCGGGCTTGTCGGCGGAGCAGCTTGGGCAGCTGTTCCAGCCGTTCAATCGGCTCGGCAAGGAAGCCGGCGCGGAGGAAGGCACGGGCATCGGCCTGGTGGTGACCAAGCGGCTGGTGGAACTGATGGGAGGCGTCATCGGCGTGGAGAGCAGCATCGGCACCGGCAGCGTGTTCTGGTTTGAACTGGGTCTGACGGCCGCGCCGCGGCTGGCGACTCAAGAAGCCGAACACGCGGCATTACCGCAACCGCGCTTGCCGGATGGCACGCAGCTGCACACTCTGCTCTACGTCGAGGACAACCCGGCCAACCTGGAGTTGGTCGAGCAGATCATTGCGCGTCGCCCCGATCTGCGCCTACTCTCCGCGGCGGACGGCGATCTCGGCATCGAGTTCGCGCGCGCCTACTTACCGGAGGTCATCCTCATGGACATCAACCTGCCCGGCCTGAGCGGCATCGAAGCCATGAAAATCCTGCGCGCCGACTCGTTGACGGCGCATATTCCCATCATCGCCCTCAGCGCCAATGCCTTGGCCCATGACATCGAGAGGGCGCTGGCGGCCGGCTTTTTCAACTATCTGACCAAGCCCATCAAGGTCAATACACTCATGGAGGCGCTGGACTTGGCGCTGGCATACGCGAAAACCGAAGCGGCCCGCGCGGCCACAGGGGATCAAGCATGATAGTGAGCGAATCGGACATCCTTAACGCCAGCATCCTGATCGTTGACGATCAGGAGTCCAATGTCATGCTGCTCGAACAACTGCTGCGCGAAGCCGGCTACCTCCACGTTGCCTCGACCATGAATCCGCGCGAGGTCTTCGCGCTGCACCGCAAAACCCCCTACGACCTGATTCTGCTCGACCTGCAGATGCCCGGCATGGACGGCTTCCAGGTCATGGAAGGCCTCAAGACCAACGAAGCGGACAGCTATCTGCCGGTCCTGGTCATCACCGCCCAGCCCGGCCACAAGCTGCGCGCCTTGCAGGCCGGCGCCAGGGATTTCATCAGCAAGCCGTTCGATCTGGTGGAAGCCAAGACACGCATCCACAACATGCTGGAGGTGCGGCTGTTGTACAAAAAACTCGAAAGCCACAACCAGGAGCTGGAACGGACGGTGCAGGAACGCACCGCCGAATTGCGCGAAAGCGAAGCCCGCTATCGCAGCCTCACCGAACTGGCCTCCGACTGGTATTGGGAGCAGGATGAAAACATGAATTTCACCAAGGTTTCCGGCCCGGTCCTGGAGATGCTCGGCATCCGTGTCGATCCCCTGGCGGGAGATCCCGGCGGGGTCCGGGTGCAGGGCTGGAACGAGGCGGAGCGGCAGGAACTCCAGGCCACCATCGCCGCCCGGCAACCCTTCCTGGATTTTGTCTTCAGCCGCGTCAATGCCGATGGCTCGCAACAACAGTTCCGGGTGAGCGGCGAGCCCATGTTCACCCAGTCCTGTCGCTTCATCGGCTATCGCGGCATCGGCGTGGAAATCACCAGCAAGAAATAGAACGCGACCACGCCACTCATCAATGCCCATACCCCCTAGTCCGAGCCAGAACCATCTGCTCGCCGCCCTGCCCACGGCGGAATTCGAGTCTCTTGCCGCGCATCTTGAGTGGGTCCCGCTGCCGCTCGGAGAAATGCTCTACGAATCCGGCGGCCAGTTGTCGCACGCCTATTTCCCCACCACCGCCATCGTCTCCCTGCACTACGTCATGGCGGATGGCGCCTCGGCGGAATCCGCCGGCGTGGGCAACGAAGGGGTGGTCGGCATTTCCCTGTTCATGGGCGGGAATACCACGCCCAGCGCCGCCGTGGTGCAAACCGCCGGCCACGCCTACCGGCTGGACGGCCGTAGGCTGCTGGAGGAGTTCAATCGCGCCGGTTTGATGCAGCGGGTGTTGCTGCGCTACACCCAGGCCCTGATGACCCAGATGGCCCAGACGGCGGCCTGCAACCGGCACCATTCGGTGGACCAGCAACTGTGCCGCTGGCTGTTGCTGACGCTGGATCGATCGCCTTCCAACCAGTTGGTCATGACCCAGGAGCTGATCGCCAACATGCTGGGGGTGCGCCGGGAAGGCATCACCGAGGCCGCCGGCAGATTGCAGCAGGCGGGTTTGATCAGCTACCGCCGAGGCCACATCGCGGTACTGGACCGCGCCGGGCTGGAGGCGCGTGTGTGCGAGTGCTATGGGGTGGTGAAAACGGAATTGAAGCGTCTGCTGTGTGACGTGAGATACCGCCAGGACGACGCGGCCAGATAAACACCCGACCCAAGGTGGCTGGGTAACGCTTTGTCGGGCGCGCGGCGCTTATTCCCGCCCGGGACTGGGCCATGCCTCGCTGGTTCAGGGAACGACTTCATAGGGCAGCAGGCGATCGAACTCCTTCTTGACCACGGCGTAGCACTCGCAGACGCGCGCCTCCAAACCGGCGCGGTTCAGCACGCTTATGTGGCCCCGGCGGTAGCTGATCAAACCCGCATGCTGCAATCTCCCGGCGGCCTCGGTGACGCCTTCCCGGCGCACCCCCAGCATGTTGGCGATCAGCTCCTGGGTCATGACCAACTCGTTCGAGGGCAGGCGATCCAGGCTCAGCAACAGCCAGCGGCACAGTTGCTGGTCCACCGAATGATGCCGGTTGCACACCGCCGTCTGGGCCATCTGCGTCATCAACGCCTGGGTATAGCGCAGCAACAGGCGCTGCAGCGGGCCGGCGCGCTTGAACTCCTCCTTCAGTAACCGCACCTTCATCCGGTAAACCTCTCCGGCGCTTTGCACGACGGCCAGACTGGTGGTGGTTCTCCGCCCATGAACAGGGAGACGCCGACCAGGCCCTCATTGCCCACCACGGCGATTTCCGCCGAGGCGCCATCCTCCATGACATAGAGCAGGGAGACGATGGCGGTGGTGGGGAAATAGACATGGCGCATCGGACAACCGGACTCGCAAAGGGTATCGCCCAGAGCCAGGGGCACCCGTTCCAGATCGGGCAGGATGCGCCCGTACTCATCCGCCGGCAGGGCGGCGAGAATATGATTCTGGTGGGGCATGTGAACCATTTATAAGTGATCTCCCAATTATCAGTCACGTCCAAACACCCGCTTCGACGTGGCTGTATCGACTCCCTACATATCATTGATAGTACATAACCCCTCCTCCAATACGCCTACGCATTTTCTTTATTTTTGGGCGGCAGCCCCCCCTATCCGGCGATGCTTTCGACAGACAGCTGCGCCTGTCCCGCGCCTCGAGGGATTTGCCGCTTGCCTGGCCCCTTATGTGCGCCAGCAGACAGACCGGGAAGGGCTTGCCCCCTAGCCTTGAAATATCGGAGCCAACAGAGGTGCGATCAATATCCGCACCGCGGCAATGCGCCATGCTTGAAGGCGGCGCGTTCCTGGCGAAGAAAAGTGTATGACCGGCATTGCCGAGGCATCACTACCAAGCTCACCTCAAAAAGGAACAAACATGAACACATTCAACATCAACGTGATCGCACTCGCCATTGGTCTCGCGTTCAGCGCCGGTGCGATGTCTGAAGGCATGTCAAAAATCGACTACAAGGCCGGCAAGGACAGGATCGCGGCCGAGTACAAGTCGGGCAAGGCGAGCTGTGCCTCGTTGTCCGGCAATCCGAAGGATATCTGCGTGGCCGAGGTCAAGGGCAAGGAGAAGGTTGAAAAAGCCGAACTCGAAGCCAGTTACCAGCCTTCCGCGAAGACTCACTACCAGGCGCGCGTCGCCAAGGCAGAGGCCGACTATGCGGTGGCGAAGGAAAAGTGCGATGACATGGCCGGCAACGCCAAGGATATTTGCGTGAAGGAAGCGAAGGCCGCGCAGACCAGCGCCAAAGCCGACGCCAAGGCGCAAATGAAGGCATCGGAAGCGAAGGCGACTTCCAAAGAGAAGTCCGCCGAGGCGCGTAGCGATGCGAAGAGCGAGACTGCCGACGCCCGCAGGGACGCCGCGTCGGACAAGAACGAAGCCCAGTACAAGGTAGCGAAGGAAAAGTGCGACGACTTGGCCGGCAATGCCAAGGATGTGTGCGTGAAGGAAGCCAAAGCGCGCTTTGGCAAGTAGTAAACCGCATTCAATCAAGTTAGAAGCACAGGAAACACCCTGTTTTAGAAAGAGGTAACACCATGAAATCAATGCAGAGATACGTGTTCAACGCCGCTACCGCGGCCTTGCTGCTCGGCCTGGCTGGTTGTGCCGGCATGTCGCCACAGGATAAGAGCACCGCCATCGGCGCTGGAGTCGGCGCCGTCGGCGGTGCCGTCCTTACCGGCGGCAGCGCGGTCGGAACCGTCGGTGGTGCCGCGGTCGGCGGCGTCATCGGCCACGAAATCAACAAGTAATTATGAATATGCGATGCGTGCGCCCACCCTGGTCGGCGCATCGCGGCCACTCCAGCCTTCGGGCGGGCTAACCCACAGGAGATAGCCATGATGAAACTCGGAAAATTTATTAGTGCTGGCCTGGTCATGAGCGCGCTGCTTGCGGCGCTCCCCGGCTGCCAGAAGCAGGAAGGTCCGGCGGAACAAGCTGGCAAGGAGGTCGATCAGGCGGTTGAGAAGACCGGCGACGAAATCGACAATGCGGCGGAGAAGACCGGTGAGCAGATCGAAAAGGCCGGTGAGCGCATCCAGGACACGGCCGAGGACGACAAGCAGTAATCGTTGCGCCGAGCGCCTGGGTCACGACCCGTTTCGAATTTCCATGCACCCATGCCCTTACGGCAAAAGTAAGGCCGCGAACCCGAGGAGATCCACCATGAAACGTTTGCTATTCGCCGCGGCGCTGGCCGCCGCCACCGCCCCGACACTCGCCGCCGACGTTGGCGTGTCGATAAGCATTGGCCAGCCCGGCTTCTATGGCCGCATCGACATCGGCGACTACCCGCGGCCGCAAGTGATCTACCAGCAGCCGCGCGTCTTGTATCGGGCTGCGATAAACCGCCCGCCGATCTACCTGCACGTCCCCCCGAGCCATGCCAAAAACTGGCGTAAGCACTGCCGCCAATACAACGCCTGCGGCGAACGGGTCTACTTCGTGGAAAACAACTGGTACGACCGCGAGTACGTCCCGCATTACCAGAAACGCCATGGTGATCGCCGGGACGACCGCCGGGACAAGCAGAGAGATGACCGTCGCGGAGACGACAGGAACGACCGTCACGACAATCGTGACCATGACCGTGGTTACCGCTGAGGCGTGGGCTAGACCGCAATTTCTGCGCAAACCACCTCGGCAAGGACGCACTTGCCGGGAGTGCCGAGCCTCAGTGGTTTGAGTGGGTGTTATGTTGTGCCACCCAATCGGAGTCACGATGGCCGTGAAGACCGTCACGACGGTGGCTATTGGCGGCCATGATGGATATCGCCGACCCGCTCCGGGGTCGATGAGCAACGCAATCAAGGGGAAACAAAGTTGACATGGCTGACGCGGTTGTTGTTCTTGATAGCGCTATCCGGCGCCGGGCTGCTGCATGCCTCCGTGCCGGACAGGCAATCCGCCGCATCGCTCCACGCCCAATACGCGTCCTTGGGTGAGCGTCTCAACCACAACCAATTTCAGCGAGCGCTCTACCTCGACTCGTCGGAGTCTTCCACCAATCTGGAAGGCGACCTCTATGCTTTGGTCGATCATCCTTTTACCGCTGTCAGCGCGGCGCTCAAGGGTCCGGAGCAATGGTGCGAGGTGTTGATCCTGCCCATCAATACCAAGTACTGCCGTGCCACGGCCGCCGGAACCGCCCCCGCGCTGACGGTGAGCATCGGCAGAAAATACGCTCAGCCCCTGGAAGATGCCTATCCCATCGAATTCTCCTATCTCCTCGCGGCGGCGACGCCGAACTACCTGGAGATCCGGCTCGATGCGGATAAGGGCCCGCTGAGCACCAGCGACTACCGCATCCGGCTGGCAGCCGTTCCGGTGGAAGGCGGCCGGACCTTTCTGCATCTCACCTACTCCTATGGCTACGGCCTCGCCGGGCGGCTCGCCATGAAGGCTTATCTGGCCACAATCGGCAGCGACAAGGTGGGATTCACCGTTACCGGCAAGCAATCGGACGGGCGGGCCGAATATATCGGCGGCGTGCGTGGCGTGGTGGAACGCAACACCATGCGCTATTACCTCGCCATCGATTCCTATCTCGGCACGGTTACCTCGCCACACCGCTATCGGTTCGAAAAACGCCTGCAAAACTGGTTCGCCGCCACGGAGCAATATCCCCGCCAACTGCATGAATTGGGCAAGGCCGATTATTTCGCCATGAAACGGAGCGAATACCTGCGTCAGCAGCGCCCCCCCGATTAAGGCGACAAGCGATGACCGGACACCGCGGCGCGCCATGGCGGGGCGGGCCAATCGACAGAGGCGCGGCCAGGCAAACCCACCGCGAAGAGAAATTCAACGCCTTGACTCATCTCCTCGGGGCTGTGCTGGCCCTCGCCGGGACCGTCGTGCTCATCGTGCTGGCTTGGTTGGACGGCGATCCCTGGAAGGTCGTCAGCGTTTCGATCTACGGCGTGACGCTGGTCCTGCTGTACAGCTTCTCCGCGCTCTACCACAGCCTGCACGGGCAGGCCAAAAGCCTGGTGCGCAAGCTGGACCACCATGGCATCTATCTGCTCATCGCCGGCAGCTACACCCCGTTCTGCCTGGTGACGCTACGCGGCCCATGGGGCTGGTCCCTGCTCGGGGTGGTGTGGGTACTCGCGTTGCTCGGCAGCCTGCAGGAGCTGAGACCCCATGGCGGAGCGCGAATCCTGTCCGTGGTGATCTATGTCGTGATGGGATGGGTGGCCCTGGCGGCCCTGGTCCCGCTCCTGGGGGCGCTGGGGCCGGCCGGATTCGCCTGGCTCGCGGCCGGCGGACTGTTCTATACGACCGGCATCGTCTTCTACGCGCTCGGCGCCCGCCTCGCCTACTCGCACACCATCTGGCACCTGTTCGTTATCGCCGGCAGCGTCGCGCATTACGTCGCGATCCTGCGCTATGTGCTGTAGGCAGGGCATAGGCGTGCCCGCTGGGGGCAAATGGATACTCATGGACGGTCTGAGTTGAGCACACCTCCCGGACACGGGGCGCAGCATTCTTCCAGGTAACCCCGGCTTGTGTACGACAGCGCACGGAACAATCGGGCCTATCGAGACATACTGAAACAGGTGGTGCTTAAGACAGCATTTGCTTCTTGCCCACCGATTCTTGAGCCGGCCTTTTTTGTAGAGGAATTACCATGTTCAAACGAATTTTCGTGACCCTGCTCACTTTGCTATCCATCGTTGGAGCTGCGGCGACAGTTATCGGCTGCAACACCATTGAAGGCGCGGGAAAGGATGTTCAACAGGTTGGCGGTGCAATCGAGGACGAAGCGAATGAGCACAGGTAAAAATCCGACCTGAATGTTTCATAAGCATGCCGAGTCGACCTGCACAAGCCGCTGGGCATGAGGCTCCGGGGTTGTTGCGCGCCGCACCTGCGCTCATCGGACACCCGCTTTGAAGCCGTGATCCTCTACGGCATCCCGGGGCTGGAGCGGCTTGCGGACACTTTGCGCGAGCCCACGAAACGGCACGTGACTACCTTCGTGCCGGCATAAGGGCTTCGGGGACGCACACCACAGGCTCCGGTCTTTCCGACGGCGGGGGCGCTCACAGCCAGTATTCCCAGATCCGGGCGAACCACTCCTTGAGGCGCGGGCCGATAGGGCGGCGCTCCCATTGCTCCAGCGTGATGGCATCAGACGCCGCCAGGTCCTTGTCGAACATGGTCTGCACCTGTTTGCCGAACTCCGAGCCCAGCACCACCGCATTCAACTCGTGGTTGTGCAGGAAGCTGCGCCAGTCCAGGTTGGTGGAACCGACCGTGGCCCAGACGCCGTCGATCAGCGCCGTCTTGGAATGCAGGATCACCCCGCGCCGCTCGAAGATCTTCACCCCCGCCCGCAGCAGTCGGTCGTAGTAGTTGCGCCCGGCGTGGAACACCAGCCAGGAGTCGGTCCGGCTGGGCAGGATCAGGGTCACGCCGACGCCGCGCCGGGCGGCCGCTTCGAGGGCGTCGAGCAGTTGTGGATCGGGGGCGAAATAGGCATTGGTCAGGTGCACGCTGCTCTCGGCGCTGGCGATGGCCGAGAGCAGCGTGGCGTAGATCAGGCTGAAGGGCTCGTCGGGCGAGCTGCCGATCGCGCGCACCACCTGCCGGCCGGCGTTCTCGGGTGGCGGAAAGTAGTTCTTTGCCGCCAGCGGTTCGCCTTTCTGGCTTTTCCAGGCCGCCAGGAACAGCTTCTGGAACTCGGCCACCACCGGCCCCTGGAGTTGCAGGTCGGTATCGCGCCAGGCCAGGTTGCCGTCGGGCCCGTCATGGGACTTGGCGCGCGAACCGCTTTTGAATGAACCACCGGAGTACACGCTGCTGATGTTGATGCCGCCGAGAAACGCCGTGCGCCCGTCCACGATCAGCAGCTTGCGGTGGTCGCGTTGGTTCAACGCCCATTCCTTGCGCGTCGCCATGGGGTTGATGGGGTTGAATTCCAGCACCTTGACGCCGCTGTCGGCCAGTTGCTGGAAGAAGGCCGCCGGGGTGTCCAGGGTACCTACGCTGTCACGGATGAGATTGACCTGGACACCCTGCCGCTGCTTGGCCATCAGCGCCTGGGCAAAACGCTGGCCGACCTCGTCGTCGTCCAGGATGTAGGTTTCCAGGTTGATGTGGTCTCGGGCCGCCAGGATGGCCACGTACATGGCCTGGTAGGTGGCCGGGCCGTCCTGGAGCAACTGAACCTGGTTGCCGGTGGTCAGCGGGCTGCCGACGATGGCCTCCTCGAGCGCCAGGTGGCGGTCGAAGATGTCGGTGTCCTGGCCACGGCTCGCCAGGCGCTTGAGGATGGCCTTGCTCTGCCTGGCCGAAAGCGGGCCGCGCGCCCCTTCCAATTGC
>JBGSHR010000445.1:0-8982 GCA_041752155.1 Thiobacillaceae bacterium
TGTTCCGGCGCAAGCCGCGCATGAAGGCGGCGCCGCGCAAATACACCTTCCCGGGAGGCTTGCAGGGCTTGTTGGAGGCCTTGGCGCGGGATGCCCCGTTCCAGCTGCGTAGCGAGGCCCCGGTGCGGGCCGTGGCGCGGACCGGCGAGGGGTTCGCCGTGCAAGTCGGGGAGGAAACACTGGCCTGCCGGCAGTTGCTCCTGGCGGTGCCAGTGGACGTTGCCGCCATGCTCCTGGGCGATGGCTATCCTGAAGTGATGCGGATATTGAAAAGCTACCCCATGGCCAGCAGCGAGGCCATGGCCGTGGTGGTGCCGGCGGAAAAAACCCGGGTCGCCAAGGTGGCCGGCCTGATCGGCCTGGAGGACGACTTCTGGTCCGTGGTGACGCGGGATCCGGTGCCCCATGCCAGCCTGCGCGGTTTCACTTTCCACTTCCGTCCCGGGCGTTTGAACCGCGAGGAGAAGTTGGGACGCATCGCCAGCGTGCTGGGGGTGGCGAGCGCGGATTTCCTGCATGTGGAGGAAACGCTGAATCGCCTGCCGGCGCCGGGGGTGGAGCACCCGCGCCGGATGGTGGAGGTTGATGCGCTATTGCGGCGGGAACCCGTGGCCCTGGTGGGTAACTATCTCAACGGCCTGTCCATAGGCGACTGCGCCGAGCGCGCGGTCACGGAAACGGAACGGCTGTTGGGCTTGGATAAGGAGTAATGCCATGACGATGGTGCTTGTTCCCCTGGCCCCGGGTTTCGAAGACCTGGAGGCCGTGACCATTGTCGATATCTTGCGGCGCGCCGGTATCGAGGTGATCACCGCGGGCCTGGAACAGGGCTTGATCCAGGGCAGCCGGGGCATGCGGGTGGCGCCCGATGCTTATCTGGACGAGGTGCTGGAGCGGGACTTCGACATGATCGCCCTGCCCGGTGGCTTGCCCGGCGCGGAACATCTCAAGAACGATGCCCGTATCCAAGCCCTGTTGCAGCGCCTGGCTGGCGCCGGCAAGTACACCACGGCCATCTGCGCCGCTCCCATCGCCCTGGCCCGGGCCGGTCTGCTGGATGGCCGGAAAGTCACCGGCTACCCCGGTTGCGTGGATACGCTCAAGTCGCCCGGCATGAGCTATCTGGTTGACCCGGTGGTGGTGGACGGCAAGGTGGTCACCTCCCGGGGGCCCGGCACGGCCATGGATTTCGCCCTGACCCTGGTGGAACTGTTGGTCGGCAAGGAAAAGCGCGATCATGTGGAGGCCGGGCTGGTGCGGCCGGCCCGATAACCATCAAGACAAACGAGCGAAGGAGCTGATCATGTTGATTCGTGAAGTGCTGGCCACCAAGGGTGGTGGAGAGATCATGGGCGTGGCGCCGGATGCGTTGATCACCGAAGCGGTGAAGCGTCTGGTGGAACACGGGATAGGCTCCCTGGTGGTGATGCAGGGCGAGACCTTGGTGGGCTTCATCACCGAGCGGGATATCCTGCGCGCCATGCATGGCCGCGGCTGTTCCCTGGTGGACGCCAAGGTCAGCGAGCTGATGGAGCAGGAGCCTTTCGTGGCGTCCCTGGACGACAGCGTCGACTACGCCCGGGAGGCCATGACCAAGAACCGCATCAGCCATCTGGTGGTGATGGATGAGGGCAAGCTGCTGGGCGTGATCTCATTCCATGACGTGGCCAAGGCCTGCCTCAAGGACGCCAGTTTCGAGAATGCCCTGTTGAAACGCTACATCAAACACTGGCCCGAGTAAGGGCCGGGCCGAGGCACTCGGGCCGAGCTGGTCAGGCTGGCGCCCTCAGCTGGCGGGAAGGCCGGCCAGCAGGGTGTGATACATGCGCAGGCGGCTTTTCAGGATGGTGCCGTCCCGGCCGGCTTCCAGCACGGCGCAGCCGGGCTCCTTGAGATGACGGCAGTTGTAGAAACGGCACTGGCCGGCCCGCTCGCGCAGTTCGGGAAAGGCGGCCTGGAGGCTGGCCTGATCCAGATGGGTGAGACCGAATTCCTGCATGCCGGGCGAGTCGATCAGGGCGCCGCCGCGGGGCAGGTCATGGAGCCGGGCATGGGTGGTGGTGTGTTTGCCCGCATCCAGAGCCAGGGAGATCTCGCCGGTGACGGCCTTGGCCTCCGGTACCAGATGATTCAGCAAGGTGCTTTTGCCCACCCCGGACGCCCCCACCAGCACCGTCACCTTATTTCGCATGCGATCTTCCAGCGGCGACAAGTCGCCCTTGGCAGCCACCGTGACCAAGTCATAACCCAATTCGCGATAGGCGGCCAGGTAGGACTCGAGCTGGGCCGTTTCCGGCAGGTCGGCCTTGTTCAATACGATGATGGCGGGAATGTCGGCCGCCTCGCAGGCCACCAGACAGCGGATCAGCAATTCTTCGCGGAAGTGGGGGACGGCCGCCGTGACGATGGCCACCTGGTCGACATTGGCGGCGATCAGCTTGCTGCGGAATTCGTCGGAGCGGTAGAGCAGATTGTCCCGGGGCTCCACCCGTTCGATCACGCCGCTACCCGGGTGGGTGAGGGCGATGGCCACCCGGTCGCCGCAGGCCACGCCGCCTTTCTTGCCGCGGGTGACGCATTCAACGACATCGTCCCCGACCCGTACCAGAAAGTGCCGCCCGTAGGCGGCGACGACGCGACCCGCCAGCGCTTGCGTCATCAGAGATCGAACAGGGCGTCGATCTTGGCGGCGCAGATGAAATCGCTCTCCGACAGGCCGTTGATGGCGTGGGTGATGTATTCCACCCGACAGGTGTTGTAGCCCACTGCCAGATCGGGGTGGTGGCCCTGCTGGTGGGAGACCCAGGCCACGGCGTTGACGAAGGTCATGGTGATGTAGTGGTCGGCGAACTTGAAGTCCCGTCCCAGCTTGCCGTCCACCACGCTCCAGTCCTTGGCCAGCTTGGGCATGAGGGCGCCGATCTCATCCGATGTCAGGGGCGGGATGCCGCCCTCGCAGGGTTTGCACTTGCCCTTGGCCAGGTCGCAGAAGGTCTCGCTCATGGTGTCGCTTTCGTTTGGGTTCACTTGAATTTGTAATAGGTCTGGTTGAGGTAGGCGCCGATGTTCAGCTCATCCTCGGGGAACAGGTTGTTGCCCAGGTTGGCGTTGCAGGTGGTGATCTGCTGGGCCAACTGGGAGGCGTTCTTCATCTTGTGGTCGGCGCGGGTGTAGATCTTGCCGCCATCGCCGCCGAAACGGGCTGCGTGGCAGGAGGTGCATTGGGTCTCGACGATTTCCTTGCCGGCCTTGGCATCGCCCTTGGCGAAGGGGGCGGCGAAGGCGGGGCTGGCGGCCAGGGTCAGGATCAGCAGGGCGTGTTTCATGGTCAGGCTCCTTACTTTATGCCCGGAGGGGCGGTGAAATTACCTGACTATAAGACTCCAGTTTTGCGATTCGTTCAACCGCCTTGGGATGACTGTCGTAGAACAGGGAATAGAGCGGGTCCGGCGTCAGGGTGGCGGCGTTGTCGCGATACAGGCGCACCAGGGCGGTGATCAGGTGAGCCGGCTGGCTGAGCTGGGCGGCGAAGGCGTCGGCCTCGAATTCATGCTTGCGGGAATACAGGCTCATCAAGGGCGTGGCGGGGAACAGGAACACCGGCAGGGCCAGGAAGAACAGGGCCAGGGCGGCGGCATCCGCCAAGGCGGCATGCCCCGGCAACAGGGTGACGCCCAGGCCGGCGTAGAACCAGGGGGCCTCCTTGAGCCAGGCCAGCAGGCCCAGCAGGGCCAGGGAAAAGACGAACATGAAGGCGATGCGCTTGATGATGTGGCGATGCTTGAAGTGGCCCAGCTCGTGGGCCAGCACCGCCTTGATCTGGTCCGGGCTCAACTGGGTGAGCAGGGTGTCATAGAAGACGATGCGCTTGTTCCTGCCCAGGCCGGTGAAGTAGGCGTTGCCATGGCTGGAGCGGCGCGAGCCGTCCATGACGAACACGCCGCTGGCGTGGAAGCCGGCCCGGTCCAGGAGCCGCTCGATGCGCTCGCGCAGGCCCTGGTCGGCCAGGGGCGTGAACTTGTTGAACAGGGGGGCGATCAGGGTGGGGTAGACGGTCAGCACCAGCAGGTTGAAACCGCTCCACACGCCCCAGACCCACAGCCACCAGGCACCGCCCATGATGCCCATGAGCCACAACACCAGCAGCAGCAAGGGGCCGCCCAGGGCCAGGGCGAGCAGGGACTGCTTGGCCAGATCGACGATGAATCCCCCCAGGGTCTGGCGGTTGAAGCCGAACCGGGCCTCCAGGCGGAACTGGCGGTACAGGCCCAGGGGCAGCTCCGCCACGCCGGTGATGACCGTCAGGCCGAGCAGCAGGGCGGCGCCGGCCAGCAGCGGGGCCTGGATCAGGCCGGCCAGGGTGTCGTGCAGCCATTGCAGGCCGCCGCCCAGGGTGAAGTACAGCAGCAGCCCGGCTTCCAGCGCCAGGTGGAACAGGCCCAGGCGTGCCTTGGCCAGGGTATAGGCGGCGGCCTTCTGGTGTTCCGTGAGGGGGATGGCCTCGGCAAAGGCGGCGGGCGGGGTGTCCCGGTGCAACCAGACATGACGCATCTGACGCAGCAGAAGCCACAGTTTCAGACCGAAAGATAGAATGATTGCGGCCAGAAAAACGCTTTGAAATGAAGGCATTAGCAATGGCCAGGGTGACGTGTTCGGGGCGATTATGCCACAATGCGCGCCCTTTCCCGTGAAGCGCCCAAGGCTTACTCAATGGCTCAAAATGATACTCATCTGGTGTGGGTCGACATGGAAATGTCCGGCCTCAGTCCCGATACCGACCGCGTGCTGGAAGTGGCCCTGGTGGTCACCGACAAGGACTTGAACCTGGTGGAGGAGGGGCCGGTGCTGGTGGTGCATCAGGCCGCCGAAGTGCTGGATGGCATGGACAACTGGAACAAGGGCACCCACGGCAAATCCGGGCTGATCGACAAGGTGAAGTATTCCACTCTGAACGAGGCCGACGTGGAGGACCGCATGATCGCCTTCATGTCCAAGCACGTGGCGGCGCGCAGCTCGCCCATGTGCGGCAACTCCATCTGCCAGGACCGCCGCTTCATGGCGCGCTATCTGCCCAAGCTGGAGGCCTACTTCCACTACCGCAATCTGGATGTCTCCACCCTGAAGGAGTTGGCCGGACGCTGGCGCCCGGAACTCAAGGACGGCTTCAAGAAGGCCAACAACCACACGGCCCTGGCCGACATCATGGAATCCATCGAGGAACTCAAGTACTACCGCGAGCACTTCATACGTCTGGCCTAAGGCGCCAATAATGGCTTAATAGCAAGACGCACTCGTCAGCGAGGAAAGCAGAACATGAAACCCGGCACGTCCTTCGTGATTGAAGTCAATCCGCGCATACCCCGTCGCCTGGCCCGGCTCGCCGAGTTGGCCGACAACCTCTGGTATGCCTGGGACCGTCCTTCCCGCACCCTGTTCGCGCGTCTGCACCCCGGCCTGTGGGATGCGGTGAACCACAATCCCAGGGCCTTCCTCAAGCGGGTGGACGAAGAGCGCCTCACCGAGGCGGCGGAAGACCACATCTTCCTGGGCAGCTACAACCGGGTGCTGTCGGCCTTCGACACCTACATGAGCGAGCCGCTGCGGCGCGATCTGCCCCTGGACCTGAAGCCGGGCGACCTGATCGCCTACTTCTGCGCCGAGTTCGGCTACCACGAGAGCTTTCCGGTCTATTCCGGCGGTCTCGGCATCCTCGCCGGCGACCACTGCAAGTCCGCCTCCGACATGCGCCTGCCCTTCGTGGCGGTGGGTCTGCTCTACCGCCAGGGCTACTTCTCCCAGCGCATCGACAACGACGGCAACCAGATTGCCATCTACACCGACTCCGAGTTCGACGACCTGCCGATTCATCCCGCCGTGCGCGAGGATGGCAGCGAGATCCATATCGACATCGAGCTGCCCGGCCGCAAGGTGGAGGTCAAGGTGTGGGAAGCCCGCATCGGCCACGTGCGCCAGTGCCTGCTGGATACCGACCTGCCCTCTAATACCGCGGAAGACCGCTATATCACCCACCAGCTCTACGGCGGCGACAAGCACACCCGCATCCAGCAGGAAATCATCCTCGGCATCGGCGGCATGCGCGCCCTGGAAGAGCTCGGCATCAAGCCCACCGTCTATCACATCAACGAAGGCCACGCCGCCTTCCTGGTGCTGGAGCGCATCCGGCGCAAGGTCAAGAGCGAGGCGCTGTCCTACCACGCCGCGCTGGAGGCGGTGGCCGCTTCCACCGTGTTCACCACCCATACCCCGGTGCCGGCGGGCCACGACCACTTCGCCGAGGACATGATCTGGGACTACTTCGCCCATTGCTGCGTCGACCTGGGCATCGGTCGCGACGAGTTCATGCGCCTGGGCGGCGGCGGCCATGGCCAGGATTTCAACATGACCCGGCTGGCCCTGAACGGCTCGCGCCATCACAACGGCGTGTCGCGCATCCACGGCGGCGTGTCCTCCCACATCCTGTCGGACATGTGGCCCCAGATCACGCCGGACGAGTCCCCCATGGACTACATCACCAACGGCGTCCATGTCTCCACCTTCCTGGCCCAGGAATGGCAAGACCTGTTCGACAACAAGCTGGGTTACGAATGGCGCCGGCGCCATGCCGACGTGGATTTCTGGCAGAAGCTGGAAAACATCCCGGATCACCACTTCTGGTCCGTGCATCAGGCCCTCAAGACCCAGATGCTGCATTCGGTGCATCACCGCATCACCCAGCAGCACCTGCGCAACCACGGTTCCGAGGCCCACCTGGAGCGCATGCTCAAGCTGGCCAACCCCCTGGACCCCAACGTCCTCACCATCGGTTTCGCGCGCCGCTTCGCCACCTACAAGCGCGCCACCCTCATGTTCGAGAACATGGACTGGATGCGCCAGATCATCGACGACGCCGACCGGCCGGTGCTGTTCATCTTCGCCGGCAAGGCCCACCCGGCCGACAAGCCGGGCCAGGAACTGATCCGCCGCATCCACGAGATCTCCCGTTCCCCCGAGTTCGAGGGCAAGCTGCTCATGGTGGAAGGCTATGACCTGGGCTTCGCGCGCCGTCTGGTGTCCGGCTGCGACGTCTGGCTGAACAACCCCATCTATCCCCTGGAGGCCTCCGGCACCTCGGGCATGAAGGCGGGCATGAACGGCGTCATCAACCTCTCGGTCACCGACGGCTGGTGGGAGGAGGGCTACGACGGCAGCAACGGTTGGGCCATCAAGCCCGCCCCCGAGTATTACGACGACGCCCGGCGCAACCGGGAGGACAGCCAGACCCTGTACGAACTGCTCCAGGACCAGGTCATCCCCATGTACTACCGGCGCCACGAACTGGGCTTCTCCTCCGAGTGGGTACACATGGCCAAGCGTTCCATCACCACCCTGCTGCCGCGCTTCAATGCTTCCCGCATGGTGATGGAATACGTGAACAAGTTTTACGGTCCGGCCTCGCGCCAGTGGCGGCGTTACTCCGAGGGCGGCTACGCCGCCGCCCAGTCGGTGGCGACCTGGAAGGACAAGGTGCGCCAGGCCTGGGGCGGCGTCACCCTGCACCGGGTGGACCATCCCAGCACCCGCATCACCTACGGCGAAAGCGTGTCGCTCAAGGTGGCGGTCAACCTGAACGGCCTGGCGCCGGAGGACGTGCGCGTGGAAATCCTCATGGGCCGCGCCTCCAAGCAAGGCCAGGACCGCGACCTGGAGGGCATCGCCATGACACCGGACGGCTGGGCCGGCAAGGAGTCCCTGTTCAGCCTGGAACTCACCCCGGAACTGTGCGGCAAGCTGATCTACCGGGTGCGGGTCTACCCCTTCCACGAGCTGCTGACGCACCCGTTCGAAACCGGCCTGATGGTTTGGTTATGAAAGGCAGGGGCAAGGGGCAAGGCACAAAGGGCAAGGAAAACCCATTGGTTTGCGTTCTTCCTTGCCCCTTGCAGGCGCGCAGCGCCGCCCTTGCCCCTTGCCCCTGGATCCCATGACCGCCTTCATCGCCATCGGTCTCGGCGCCGCCCTCGGCGCCTGGCTGCGCTGGGGCCTGGGCCTGTGGCTCAACCCGGTGTTTCCCACCCTGCCCTACGGCACCCTGGCCGCCAATCTGATCGGCGGCTACCTCATCGGCCTGGCCGTGGCCTATTTCGCCCAGCACCCGGGTCTGCCCCCGGAATGGCGCCTGTTTGCCATCACCGGCTTTCTCGGCGCCCTGACCACTTTTTCCACCTTCTCCGCCGAGGTCTTCACCCTCATCAGCCGCGACCAGCTCGGCTGGGCGCTGGCGGCGGCCACCAGCCACCTGCTCGGCTCCCTGGCCATGACGGCGTTGGGCGTGTGGACTTTCAAATCGATACAGGGGTGATCCATGCAGACACTATGCGTCCGCTTCTTCGTCAAGGAAGGCATGAAGTTCGAGCATCGGCCCATCCACGAGTGGCTGTTCGACCAGGCCCGGGAACTGGGCATCAACGGCGGCACCACGTTCCGCGCCTCGGCCGGTTACGGCCGCCACGGCCTGTATGAGGACACCTTCTTCGAGCTGGCCGGGCAACTGCCGGAAACCGTCGAGTTCTTCGACGAGAGCCCCCGCATCGAGGCGCTCATCGCCCGGGTGGGCGCCGCCGGCCTCAAGCTGGTGTACGTGACCCACCCGGTCGAGACCGGCACGACGGGGGCTTGACGCCGCCCCACCCCGCCACGTCCCACCCCGTCCCGCCATGAGCCTGTCCGGCGCCGAGCAGTTCCTCCTGTTCCTCGCCGCCTTCGCCGCCAACGGCTTCTCGGCCCTGTCGGGCGGCGGCGCCGGGCTGATTCAGTTCCCCATGCTCATCTTCCTGGGCCTGCCCTTCGGCGTCGCCTTGGCCACCCACAAGATCGCCACCGTGTTCCTGGGCCTGGGCGCCGCCGTGCGCCACCTCAAGGAAAGCCACCTGGAACGGCGCACCGCCCTGGTGATCCTGGCCGCCGGCCTGCCCGGCGTGGCCC
>JBGSHR010000446.1:0-7518 GCA_041752155.1 Thiobacillaceae bacterium
AGCCCGTTCCTGCGCCGCCCGGACCTGCTGCAAAGCCTGATCACCTATTGGCAGCACCATCCCAGCCTGTCCTATCTGTTCAGCGGCATGTTCGTCGGCCCCACCAGCCAGGCGCCCAGGGTCGACGAGGGTCGCGCCGAATCCCTCTACGAACTGGAGATCGCCTTTCGTCAGGTACCCCGGGGCGGCACCGCGCAACCCTGGATCGTCGACCGCCTGTTCCGCAACCTGCTCACCGACATCACCGGCAACACCCACCGGGCCGAGTTCTGCATCGACAAGCTGTATTCGCCGGACAGCGCCGCCGGGCGCCAGGGCCTGCTGGAGTTCCGTTCCTTCGAGATGCCACCCCACGCCCGCATGAGCCTGGCCCAGGTGCTGCTGCTGCGCGGCCTGGTGGCGCGCTTCTGGGAGAAGCCCTACGACCAAAAGCTGGTGCGCTGGGGCACCGCCCTGCACGACCGTTTCATGCTGCCCCATCACCTGTGGGCCGACCTGAAGGAGGTGGTGGGCGAACTCGACGCCGCCGGCTACCCGTTCCAGGCGGACTGGTTCGCCCCCTTCCTGGAATTCCGCTTCCCCCGCTACGGCACCCTGCAACTGGGCGACATCGAACTGGAGCTGCGCGCCGCCATCGAACCCTGGCTGGTGCTGGGGGAAGAGGCCACCAGCCAGGGCACCGCCCGCTACGTGGACTCCTCCATCGAGCGGGTGCAGGTGAAACTGACCGGCCTGAGCGACGGCCGCTATGCCCTGGCCTGCAACGGCCGCCGGGTGCCCCTGCGCAATACCGGCGTGCACGGCGAATACGTGGCCGGGGTGCGCTTCCGCGCCTGGCAACCGCCCTCTGCCCTGCACCCCACCATCGGCGTGCATTCACCCCTGGTGTTCGATCTCATCGACACCTGGAACAACCGCGCCATCGGTGGCTGCACCTACCACGTCACCCACCCGGGCGGACGCAACTACGACCAGTTCCCCATCAATGCCTACGTGGCGGAATCGCGCCGCCACACCCGCTTCGAACAGTGGGGCCACACCCCCGGCAGCTTCACGCCGCCGCCCTGGGTGGATGCCCTGTCCCGCTTCACCCCCGAGGGCAGAGGGGTCGGCCCCATGATGCCGCCCGAGGAAGAACTGCCCGGGGAATACCCCTACACCCTGGACCTGCGCCGCTAGTCCGCCAGGAGTATGAAGGTACTATTTAATTCATATATTTTTCATACGGATACGTTAGATTGTCGCCTTTGCCGATACGGCGCCAAGTCAAGATAACGACAGATGGAGGAATATCCGATGGACTCACAAACCCACCTGCACCCCGCCCCCGTGCGCGTGGAGCGCCGCAGCAACCAAGCCCTGCGCGAGCGATTCGATGCCGCCTGCAAACTGCTCCAGCCGGTACTGGGCAATCCGGAATCCCACAACGGCACCGCCTTTTACCGGGCCATGCACCAATTGCATGCCGCCTATCCGGAACTGTCCAGCAGCGAAATAGAGGCCATGGTGGCCGCGGTCGTGCGTTCCCTGCAGCAGAGCAACAGCAAGCATTAATCCAGCCAGGCCGACCCTAGCGCGCCCAACTGGCGCGCCCCACCTTGCCTCATTTTCGTGCGCCCCGCCCCAATTGAGCCCACAGGGCTCAAGCCCGTCCCCTCGCTGAAACATCTCCATCGCCTCGGCGCCTAGCCGACCGCGACCTTCCCCCGCGTCTCCAGCACGGGACTGAACCGGCACCTTTCTTGCGTAATCCGGTTCGCAAGTCTCTCCCTAATTCTTTCCTTCCCCGCTGATGCGGGTTCAACGCACCCCAGAGGATGTCCGGCATGAGCAAACTCCATTTCATCGGCGGCGAAAAAGGCGGCGTCGGCAAATCCCTCGTTGCCCGCGTGCTGGCCCAGTATCTGATCGACCATGAGCAGCCCTTTCTCGGTTTCGATACCGACCAATCCCACGGCGCCCTGCTGCGCTTTTACGGGGGCTTCGCCGCGCCCGTGGCCATAGACCGTTACGAGAGCCTGGACCGCATCGTCGAGGCGGCCGTGGCGCAACCGGAGCGACGCGTCCTGGTGGACCTCGCCGCCCAGACCCATCCCTTCCTGATGCGCTGGATGGAGGACTCCGGTTTGCTCGAGGTGGCCGAGGAACTGGACATGGAGCTCACCTATTGGCACGTCATGGACGCGGGCCAGGATGCCGTCGACCTGCTGCGCCAACTGCTGGACCGGTACGGCCCACGGCTGCCCCTGGTGCTGGTGCTCAACGAGGTGCGCGGCGACCGCTTCGACCTGCTGGAGGCCTCGGGCCAGCGCGCCCGGGCCGAAGACCTGGGCGCCCGCGTCATGTCGCTACGCCATTTGCAGGACAGCGCCATGCAGAAGATCGACGGCCACAGCAGCAGCTTCTGGGCCGCCGTGAACAACAGCGACATAAACCATCCCAGCCTCGGCCTGCTGGAGCGCCAGCGCGTCAAGATCTGGCTGAACCGGGCCTACCAGGAGCTGGCGCGGTTGTCGGTGTGAGCCCACGCACCGCCTGTCCGACCGACGCCTGAATCGGCACTGTTCTTGCCTCTTCCCGCCCACCCCTATTGCCTGCCCGAGCGAACGCCATGAATGACATCTCCTTGCCCCAGCCCGACCCCATGAACATGGAGAACGACGACCGCACCGGATTTTCCAAGGAGGCCCTGAAGCGGGCCTTTCTCGACAACCTGCTGTACGAGCAGGGCAAGTTCCCCGCCCTGGCCACCAAGAACGATTACTACATGGCCCTGGCCTACACGGTGCGGGACCGCATGCTGCAACGCTGGATCAGCACGGCGGAGACCTACACCCGCCTGGGCTCCCGTACCGTGGCCTATTTCTCCGCCGAGTTCCTGCTCGGCCCCCACCTGGGCAACAACCTGGTGAACCTGGGCATCGACGGCGAAGCGCGCCAGGCCATGCGCGACCTGGGCCTGAGTTTCGAGGAACTGCTGGGCCAAGAAGAGGAACCCGGCCTGGGCAACGGCGGTCTGGGGCGCCTGGCGGCGTGCTTCCTGGATTCCCTGGCCACCCTGGAGATCCCGGCCCTGGGTTACGGCATCCGCTACGAGTTCGGCATCTTTGCCCAGGATATCGTCGACGGCCAGCAGGTGGAGCTGACCGACAAGTGGCTGCGCTTCGGCAATCCCTGGGAGATCCCCCGGCCGGAATGGGCGGTGGAGGTCAAGCTGGGCGGCCACACCCACACCTACACCGACGACAAGGGGCGCGCCCGCACCCAGTGGGAGCCCGGCCTGATCATCATCGGCACCCCCTACGACACCCCCATCCTGGGTTACCGCAACCACACCGCCAACACCTTGCGCCTGTGGCGCGCGGAAGCGCCCGAGTCCTTCGACCTGTCCACCTTCAACCGGGGCGATTACTGGGGCGCGGTGAACAAGAAGGTGGTATCGGAAAACATCACCAAGGTGCTCTATCCCAACGACGAGCAGATCCAGGGCAAGGAACTGCGCCTGCAGCAGCAGTATTTCTTCGTCTCCTGCTCGCTCCAGGACATGCTGCGCATCATGCGGGTGCAGGGCATTCCCCTGGAGCAGTTCCACGAAAAATACGCGGTGCAGCTCAACGACACCCATCCCGCCGTGGCCATCGCCGAACTCATGCGCCTGCTGGTGGACGAGCAGGGCATGGCCTGGACGACTGCCTGGGCCGTCACGCGCAAAACCTTCGCCTATACCAACCACACCTTGCTGCCGGAGGCCCTGGAGCAATGGCCGGTGCAACTGTTCGCCCGCATCCTGCCGCGCCACCTGGAGATCATCTACGAGATCAACGCGCGTTATCTGGACGAGGTGCGCATCCGCTTCCTGGGGGATCACGACCGTCTGGAACGCCTGTCCCTGATCAACGAGCACGGCGAGCGCTACGTGCGCATGGCCCACCTGGCCTGCGTCGGCAGCCATGCCATCAACGGCGTGGCTGCCCTGCACACCGAACTCCTCAAGGCCGACGTGCTGGCGGATTTCCATGGCCTGTGGCCGGAAAAATTCAGCAACAAGACCAACGGCGTCACGCCCCGGCGCTGGATCGCCCTGTCCAACCCCCGCTTGTCCGGACTGCTGAACAAAACCATCGGCGAGGGCTGG
The DNA here is from genome assembly GCA_041752155.1 of Thiobacillaceae bacterium. GTDB lineage: Bacteria > Pseudomonadota > Gammaproteobacteria > Burkholderiales > Thiobacillaceae > PFJX01. The sequence goes on from JBGSHR010000446.1 coordinate 4,136, forward strand.
GTGACCGACCTGGACCAACTCAGGCAACTGGAACCCTATGCCGAGGACGCCAGCTTCCGCACCGACTGGCGTTTCATCAAGCGCGCCATCAAGGAGGATTTCTCCGGCTTCCTGCGCCGCCGCACCGGCGTGCTGGTGGACCCCCAGAGCATCTTCGACGTGCAGGTGAAGCGCATCCACGAATACAAGCGCCAGCACCTGAACCTGCTGCACATCATCGCCCTCTACCACCGCATCAAGAACGACCCGAACCTGGATATCGTGCCGCGCACCTTCGTATTCGGCGGCAAGGCGGCGCCGGGTTACCACATGGCCAAGCTCATCATTCGCCTCATCACCGCGGTGGGCGAGGTGGTTAACAAGGACCCGGCGGTGCGCGACCGGCTCAAGGTGGTGTACCTGCCCAACTTCAACGTCACCAACGGCCAGCACATCTATCCCGCGGCGGAGCTGTCGGAACAGATATCCACCGCAGGCAAGGAGGCCTCCGGCACCGGCAACATGAAGTTCATGATGAACGGCGCCCTCACCATCGGCACCCTGGACGGGGCCAACGTGGAGATCCGCGAGGAGGCCGGGGCGGAGAACTTCTTCCTGTTCGGCCACACCACCGAGGAAGTGCAGCGCATCAAGGCGGACGGCTATCACCCCTCCAACTGCTACCACGCCAATCCGGAGCTCAAGGCGGTCATGGACCTGATCCGCGAGGGCTGTTTCTCGCGCGGCGACCGGGAGCTGTTCCGGCCCCTGGTGGACAACCTGCTCTACCACGACCCCTACCTGCTCATGGCCGACTTCCAGAGCTATGTGGATTGCCAGGGCCAGGTGAGCCAGGCCTACCTGGACAAGGAACACTGGACGCGCATGTCCATCCTCAACGTGGCGCGCAGCGGCAAGTTCTCCTCGGACCGGACCATCCGCGAATACTGTGGCGAAATCTGGCGCGTGCAACCGGTAAAAATCGATCTCCTGGGGCGCAAGGAATTCCAGGGCGGCCTGGGGCAGTAAAATGGCGCATGACGTCACCCCGAGCTGAACCTATGTCCACCCTGTTTCACGAAAAAGAATTGCGCGCCCGGGAACGCCTGCTCAGCCTGCTCCTGTCGCGGGTATTGAAGAGCGAGCTGCCGCGGCCGGTCTACGAATCCCTGCGCGAACTGCGCGAGGGCTTCATCGCCCTGCGCGCGAAAGACCAGCCCTCCAAGCGGCGCGAACTCACCGCCCTGATCGACGGCATGGCGCCGGAGGCCCTGTCGGCCATCATCCGCGCCTACAACATCTACTTCAGCCTGACCAACATCGCCGAGGAGACCGCCAGCCTGCGCCAGCGCCGCCGGGCCGTGCAGAAGGGCGACCACATGTGGACCGGCTCGTTCCACGACACCCTGCTGGAACTGCGCGAACAGGGCGTGACCCCGGACCAGTTGCAGGTGCTGATGGACCGGCTGTGCTACCTGCCGGTACTCACCGCCCACCCGTCCGAGGCCAAGCGCCGCACCATCAAGGGCGCCCTGCGCAACATCTTCCTGAGCATCGACGCCCTGGACAACCCGCGCACCAAGGGCATGTACCGGGACGAAACCGTGGAGCGTCTGGCCAACCAGATCCGCATCCTGTGGAAGACCGACGAGGTACGCGCCTTCAAGCTGGATGTGCGCGACGAGATCAGCTCCGGCCTGTCCTATTTCCCCCAGTCCCTGTTCCAGGCCGTCACCCAGGTCTACCGCAACTTCCACAAGGCCCTGCACGACGTGTACGGCAAGGAAGTGGTCCACGGACTGAAGCCGTCCAGCTTCCTGCGCTTCGGCTCCTGGATCGGCGGCGACCGGGATGGCCATCCCTTCGTCACAACTGAGGTCACCGCCCTGGCCTGGCGCATGCAGGCCCAGACCGCCTACGAGGAATACCTGCGCCGCCTGGAAGGCCTGTCCGACCAGTTGTCCTTGTCCGCGCGCCTGTGCCAACCCTCCGCCGCCTTCCTGGAAAGTCTGGAAGAGGACACGCGCCAAGCCGCCCTGATGTTCGGCAACCAGCACAACCCCCATCCCCAGGAACCCTACCGGCGCAAGCTGGAGATCATGTATTTCCGCATCCGCCGCAATCTGGAGTTGACCCAGCGCGCCATCGCCGGCGCCGAACTAGGCTTCGAGGAACCCGGCTACGCCAGCGCCGCCGCCTTCATGCAGGACCTGCTGCTGATCCGCGACTCCCTCATCGGCCACGGTGACCGGGATATCGCCGAGGGCGAGTTGCAGGATCTGATCCAGCTGGTGGAGACCTTCGGCTTCCATCTCATGCAGCTGGACATCCGCCAGGAATCCACGCGCCACACCGAGACCGTGGCGGAAGTCCTGAAGGCGGCCATGGGCATCGACTACCGGGCCCTGGGCGAGAGCGAGCGCATCGCCCTGCTGGCCGACACCATCGCCAACCCCAACGCCCTGCTGTTCGAACCGGCCACCCTGTCCGAGAACGCCCAGGAAACCATCCGCGTGTTCCAGCTCATCGCCCACATGCGGCGCAGCCTGGGGGCGGAGTGCTTCGGCCGCTACGTCATCTCCATGACCCATACCGCCTCCCATGTGCTGGAGGTCATGCTGCTGGCCTCCCAGGCCGGCTTGGCGGGCCGCCTGGCGGGCACCTGGTACTGCCACATCGGCATCTCGCCCCTGTTCGAGACCATCGACGACCTGAAACACGCCGAGGCGGTGCTGGAGCAACTCTACGAACTGCCCACCTATCGCCAGCTCCTGGCGGCCTACAGCGAGGACCAGGAGGTCATGCTGGGCTACTCGGACTCCTGCAAGGACGGCGGCATCCTGGCCTCGTCCTGGAATCTGTACGAGGCCCAGAAACGCATCATGGCCCTGTCGGACAAGCACGGCGTGCCCTGCCGCCTGTTCCATGGGCGCGGCGGCACCCTGAGCCGGGGCGGCGGCCCCACCCACGAGGCCATCCTGGCCCAGCCTCCGGGCACGGTACGGGGCGAGCTCAAGCTCACCGAGCAGGGCGAGGTGCTGTTCTACAAGTACAACAACATGGAAACGGCGGTGTACGAGCTGACCCTGGGCGTCACCGGCGTGCTCAAGGCCAGCACCCACCTGGTGCGGCCGGTGGCGGAGGACCGCAAGGACTACCTGGGCATCATGGACGAGCTGGCGCGGGAAGGCGAAAAGGTCTACCGCGAGTTGACCGAACAGACCCCCGGGTTCCTCGACTACTTCTACGAGGTCACCCCGGTGCAGGAGATCGCGCTCCTGAACATCGGCTCCCGGCCCTCCCATCGCAAGAAGGGCGACCGCTCCCTCTCCTCGGTGCGCGCCATCGGCTGGGTATTCGCCTGGGGCCAGTCGCGCCACGCCCTGCCGGCCTGGTACGGCACC
>JBGSHR010000447.1:0-13210 GCA_041752155.1 Thiobacillaceae bacterium
GGCCCAGGCCACCACGCCCTGGGACTTGCCCCGCGCCATCTCGTCCACCCGGGCGCCATCGGCCAGGACCACCCGCACGTTGCGCTCCTCGGCGGTCTTGATGAGGTCGCGGGCACGCCGGTCACGCCGGCTCTCGTCGACGTAGATGACTTGCAGACTTTCCGGGTGATGGCGCAGGCGAGCGGTGATGGCGTGAAAGCCGTGGATCAAAGTACGTTGGGACATGGAATCGGGCCAGGGTCGTGGTTCGCGGAAGAAAGCGGATACAGCCGAATTGTCTGGATTCCTGCGCGGCGGTGCAATGCGCAACGGAATCCAGAGATTAGGCGCTTATCTCCCTTTACCCTTTTTCGCGCCCGGTTTGCCGGCGGTCTTTGCCCCCGGTTTTTCCGCGGCTTTTGCCTGGGTGGGCAGAGACTCGTCCACCAGCGCGAAATCGATGCGGCTGGTCTCCAGGTCCACCTGGGCCACCCGGACCCGCACCTTGTCGCCGAGGCGGAAGCGCCGGCCGGTGCGCTCGCCCAACATCTGGTGGCGCGCCGCGTCGAAGTGGTAGTAGTCCTGGCCCAGCTCGGTGACGTGCACCAGGCCTTCCACGAACACTTCGTTCAAGGCCACGAACACGCCGAAGCTGACCACGGCGGAGATCACGCCGTCGAACTCCTCGTTGATCTTGTCCTGCATGTAGTAGCACTTGAGCCAGGACACCACGTCGCGGGTGGCATCGTCGGCGCGCCGCTCGTTGGTGGAGCAATGGGTGCCGATCTGCTCCCAGTTGCCCGGGTTATAGAGCTCGTTGCGCAGGCAGGCCTTGATGGAGCGATGCACCAACAGGTCGGGATAACGCCGGATGGGCGAGGTGAAATGGGTGTAGGCCTCGTAGGCCAGGCCGAAGTGGCCGGCGTTCTCCGGGGTGTATACGGCCTGCCGGAGGGAGCGCAGCAGCACGGTCTGCAGCAGTTGGATGTCCGGCCGGCCCTTGATCTTGGCCAGCAGCTCGGCGTAATCCTTGGCGTGGGGTTCTTCCCCGCCGGTGAGGAAGAAGCCGAATTCGGCGAGGAACTCCTGCAACGCCTTGAGCTTCTCCGGGGTCGGTCCTTCGTGCACCCGGTACAGGGTGGGGTGCTTGCGCTTGGACAGGAACTCGGAGGCGCACACGTTGGCCGCCAGCATGCACTCCTCGATGATGCGATGGGCATCGTTGCGCGACGTGGGGATGATCTTCTCGATCTTGTCGTGCTCGTCGAACAGCATCTTGGTTTCCAGGGTCTCGAAGTCGATGGCGCCGCGTTTGCCGCGCGCCTTGAGCAACACCTTGAACAGCTTGTTGAGGTTCTCCAGCTGGGGCATGAGCCACTGGCGATCCGCCGGCGCGTTCCCCTCGGACAGCCAATCCCATACCTGGTTGTAGGTGAGGCGGGCCTTGGAGTGCATCACCGCCGGATAGAAGCGGAATTTCTTGATGTTGCCGAAACTGGAGATTTCCATCTCGCACATCATGCACAGACGATCCACTTCCGGATTGAGGGAACACAAGCCGTTGGACAGCTCCTCCGGCAACATGGGGATGACCCGGCGCGGGAAATACACCGAGGTGGCCCGGTTGTATGCCTCTTTGTCCAGGGCGAAACCGGGCTGGACGTAATGGGACACGTCGGCGATGGCCACCCACAGGCGGAAACCCCGCCCTTCCGGCTGGCAATACACGGCGTCGTCGAAGTCCCGGGCATCCTCGCCGTCGATGGTGACCAGGGGCAGGTCGCGCACGTCCTCCCTATCGTCCCCCAGGTCCTTCTGGGTGACGCTCTTGGGCAGCTTCTTGGCCTGGGCCAGCACTTCGTCGGGGAATACATTGGGCAGATCGTGCTTGCGCAGGGCAATCTCGATTTCCATGCCCGGGTCGGCGTAGTTGCCCAGGATCTGGGCCACCTTCCCCACCGGCGGCGCATGCTTGGTGGGCTGTTCGGTGATCTCCACCATCACCACCTGGCCGGAACTGGCGCCCATGTCCTGGTGATCGGGAATCAGGATGTCCTGGCTGAGGCGTTTGTTCTCCGCCACCACCCACTGATAGCCCCGCTCCCGGTACATGCGGCCCACCAAGCTGGCATTGATGCGCTCCAGCACCTCCACCACCTTGCCTTCCTTGCGCCCGCGCCGGTCGACGCCGTGTTCCCGCACCATGACCCGGTCGCCGTGCAGCACGCCGCGCATCTCCTTCTCGGGCAGGAACATGTCCCCCGACTTGTCGTCCGGCACGAAGAAGCCGAAGCCGTCGGCGTGGCCTTCCACATGGCCCGCCTTGACCTCGATCTTCTCCGGCAGGCACAGGGCGCCGCGCCGGTTGAACATGAGCTGGCCGTCGCGCTGCATGGCGCGCAGACGGTGAGTGAAGGCATCCGCCTCCTCTTCCTCGATATCCAGGCGGAAGGCGAAATCGTCCGCGTCCACCGGTTCGCCCGCCTCGGCCAGGAGCTGCAGGATGAATTCCCGGCTGGGCATGGCCTGGCCGTATTTTTCCCGTTCCCGCTCCAGGAACGGGTCTTGCCAGCGCAGGGCTTTGCTCCCGCGCAGGCTGGCCTTGGGTTTTTTCTGGGAAGCCGCGCTCTTGTCCTGCGGGGCCTGGGAGGAGGTATTACTCGGGGTCGATGTTTTTTTCGTTGACATGAATTCTGATGGATCGTTAAGATGCGCGCCTTCTTGGCCCAGGTGGCGGAATTGGTAGACGCACTAGGTTCAGGTCCTAGCGCTCGCAAGGGCGTGGAGGTTCGAGTCCTCTCCTGGGCACCAAGTTAAATTAAAAAGCCGGCTTAATCGCCGGCTTTTTTCGTTTCCGGCCGCCGTTTCACCGAGGCCTGAATCACCAAGGCCTGCCGGGCGGTGCGCAGTCTATCACGCAGGCGCGGCCACCGCCGCCGGAATCCGCTCGGCCAGGGCACGCTCTTCGCTCATCCGCGCCATCTTCATCGGGCCTATCCCCAATCGAAAACCAGCGCTCAACTCGCGGAGCCTTTCCATACCACTCCCTCGACCTGACGACACTATCGCCACCTCACGCCAGGAGACCTGGCTCCCTGGCCGATGAGATCGCCTCGACGGGTTCAGCGATCGAGTTTCGTCCGGACAAATCAATAGCCCGGAAGGCTCATTTTCAGCAGCGCTGAAGGTATCACTTCCGTCATATCCGCTGTCTAGCATGCCCCACCGTCGCATCCGGTCACCGCGCCGGAGCGATCGAGCCTTGAGCTCCCCTGCCCAACGTCCGCTGGCTCGTTGGGCAATCCAACTTACCCCATCCATCAATAGAGAGAAATTTCATGAAGTCGACCGTTATTCGCACCCTCGTGGCTCTGGCTGTCTCCACGATTTCCTTTGGCGCGCAGGCCGCCAGCTACAACACCAACCTGATCGTCAACGGCGACGCCGAGAGCGGCGTCAGCGGATGGACCGCGTTGGATGAATTCACCCCCCTGTTCATCTCCGTCGCATACGGCGACAACTGGGTGAAGCCTAGCGAACCCGGCCCGGCCGATCGCGGCGCCATGATGTTCGTCGGCGAGTCCGGCTTCAGTTATTCCGGCGGCTACCAGATGCTGGACCTGAGCGCCAACGCCGCCGACATCGCCACCGGCAACATGGCCTTCCAACTGACCGGCTGGCTGGGTGGCTGGACGACTCAGGACGACAACGCGCTCCTGCGGGTCAGCTTCCTGGACGCCAACGGCAGCGAACTGGACATCGCCCAGCTCGGCCCGGTCGGACCCGTTGACCGCAATGACATGACGGGTCTGTTGTATCGCGCAAGCAGCGGTTTCCTGCCCACCGCCACCGTGCAGGTGAAATTCCTGTTGGACATGGAGCGCTTCAACAGCAACGACAACGACGGCTACGCCGACAACCTGTCCTTCACGCTGGCCCCGGTGCCGGAACCCGAGACCTATGCCCTGATGCTGGCCGGTCTGGGCCTGGTGGGTTTCGCCGCTCGCCGTTCCCGCGCCGCTCGCTAAGTCAGGACTGCGCACAGGAGGCGGCCTGAGGCCGTCTCCCTGCTTGCACCCAGCGCGGTGCGACACGTGCCATCCCGCCGGAATGACGGAACCGGACATGCCCGGCATCCCCCGTTTCCATTCCGGCGTTTCCATTCTTGAGGACACCCCATGAGCAATCTAAACCGTCGTGACTTTCTCCGTGCCCTGGCGTCGACCGCCGGCGCGGCTACCGCTCTTTCCGTGCTCCCCCCGTCCATCCAGCGCGCTCTGGCCATCGAGCCCAACATGCGCACCGGCACGATCGAGGATGTGGAGCACATCGTCATCCTGACCCAGGAAAACCGCTCCTTCGACCACTATTTCGGCACCCTGCCCGGCGTGCGCGGATTCGCCGATCCGTTCCCGATCCCGGTGGCCGATTCGACCGGCATCACCGGCAAGAACGTCTGGGTACAGCCCAACCAATCGGTCAGGACCGCGGGCCCGCCGGTCGCCCCCTTCCACCTGAATACGGTGCAGCATTTCGAATACATGCGCGTCGCGGGCACCCCCCATTCCTGGACCGATGCCCAGAATGCCTGGAACAACGGCCTCATGAACGCCTGGCCCAAGGCCAAGCAGAACCACTCCATGGGCTATTTCGCCGCCGAGGACATTCCCTTCCAGTTCGCCCTGGCCAATGCCTTCACCCTTTGCGATGCCTATCATTGCTCGTTCCAGGGCGGCACCAACACCAACCGCCTGTTCCTGTGGACCGGCAACAACGACCCCCTGGCCCAGGGCAACGGCCCGGCCACTTACAACGATTACGACTGGTTCGACGCCAACCCCGGCAACGACGGCGGCTACAGCTGGACCACCTACCCGGAGCGGCTCGAAGCCGCGGGCATCACCTGGCAGGTCTACGAAAACATGGCCGACAACTTCACCGACAACTCCCTGGCCGGCTTCCAGAACTTCCGCAACGCATGGTTTCAGAACCCCGGCTATTCCGAGGCCCTGCGCCAGCGCGGCGTCAGCACGCGGGACCTGGACAAGCTCAAGGAGGACGTACTGGCCAACAAACTGCCCCAGGTGTCCTGGATCATCGCCACCGCCGAGGGCTCCGAGCATCCCGGCCCCTCCAGCCCCGCCCAGGGCGCCGACTACACCGCGCGGGTGCTGGATGCCCTGACCGCCAACCCCGAGGTGTGGAGCAAGACCGTCCTGATCATCAACTTCGACGAGAACGACGGCTTCTTCGATCATGTGCCGCCGCCGGCCGCCCCCTCCTTCGTCAACTGGAACGCCGACCCGGCCCAGGCCGCACTGGCCGGCGCCTCCACCGTCGACACCACCGGCGAATACCACGAGCACCTGGTCAGCTACCACAGCAGCAGCACCGAGCAGAAGCTGCTGCACCGCGCCTACGGCCTCGGCCCGCGCGTGCCCATGTACGTGGTGTCGCCCTGGAGCAAGGGCGGTTGGGTCAACTCCCAGGTGTTCGACCACACTTCGGTTATCCGCTTCATCGAGACCCGCTTCGGCGTCATGGAGCCGAATATCAGCGCCTGGCGTCGCGCCGTGTGCGGCGATCTGACTTCCACCTTCAACTTCGCCGACCCCAACGACACCGAGTTCTTCAGCAAGCTGCCGGAAACCCTCGGCTTGGCCAACCAGGCACGCGCTCTGCCCGGGCAGACCACGCCGGCGATTCCGACCAGCATCACACTGCCGGAACAGGCTGCCGGGATTCGCTTCGCGCGTGCCCTGCCCTACGCGCTCCACGCGACCAGCCAAGTCACCTCCGCCAACCAGGTCAGCCTGGCGTTCGACAACACGGGAAATGCGACGGCGGTCTTCCATGTGTACGACCGCCTCAACCTGACGGCCATCCCGCGCCGCTACACGGTTGAACCTGGCAAGCTGCTCACGGACGCCTGGGATACCGCCGCCAGCGGCGCCTACGACCTATGGGTGCTCGGCCCGAACGGCTTCCACCGCCACTTCACCGGCAACGCCAAGCGCGCGACCCTGGCGACCCAGCCCAACCCGGATGTGGAGGTCTCCTACGATGCGGCCAACGGCAAGTTGAAGATCAAGCTGATCAACACCGGCGGCAGAGCCTGCGTGTTCAACCTGATGGCCAACAAATATTTCAAGGCGTCGCCGGCCTACCACACCGTGAAGGCCCGGAGCGAACACACCCTATCGCTGGCCTTGGAGACGAGTGCCTATTGGTACGATTTCTCGGTCAAGGTGCGGGGGCAGAGCGACTTCAGCCGCCGTCTGGCCGGCCACCTGGAAACGGGGAATCACTCCTTCAGCGACCCGGCGATGGCGGGCGTGGCGATCGCGGATCAATATCGCGTCGCCTGATCCATAGTCGGTAACTGCTTGATTTAGGGCGCGGCGCGATAGCCGCGCCCTTTTTTTGCGGCCTGATTTTATGACACCGGTACTTCTGCCCCGGCCGGCATGGGTAAAATTTGCCCATCGCCGGCGTCGCCCGGGTTTCTCAGGAATCAGCATGCACAATCTTTTCGACACCCGTCAGACCTTCGATGCCGGCCACGGCAAGACCGGAACCTACTACGCCCTGCCGCAACTGGAGAAAGCCGGCATTGGCGCCATTTCGAAACTGCCGGTGTCGATCCGCATCGTGCTGGAATCCGTGCTGCGCAACTACGACGGCGCCAAGATCACCGAGCAGCATGTGCGCGAGTTGGCGGGCTGGCAGCCCAACGCCAACCGCAGCGAGGAGATCCCCTTCGTCGTCGCCCGCATCCTGTTGCAGGACTTCACCGGCGTGCCCCTGCTGGCCGACCTGGCCGCCATGCGTTCCTACGCCGCCGCCGCCGGCAAGGACCCGAAGAAGGTGGAACCCCTGGCGCCGGTGGAACTCGTGGTGGACCACTCGGTGCAGGTGGACGTGTTCGGCCGCGCCGATGCCCTGGAGCAGAACATGCGCATCGAGTTCGAGCGCAACCGGGAGCGCTACCAGTTCATGAAGTGGGGCATGCAGGCGTTTGACACGTTTAAAGTCGTGCCTCCCGGCGTCGGCATCGTCCATCAGGTGAACATGGAATACCTGGCCCGGGGCGTCATGGAGAAGGACGGCGTCTATTACCCGGACACCCTGGTGGGCACCGATTCCCACACCACCATGATCAACGGCCTGGGCGTGGTGGGCTGGGGCGTAGGCGGCATCGAGGCGGAGGCCGGCATGCTGGGCCAGCCCGTGTACTTCCTGACCCCGGACGTGGTGGGCGTGGAACTGGTCGGCACCCACAAGGAAGGCGTCACCGCCACCGACATCGTCCTGACCATCACCGAGATGCTGCGGCGCGCCAAGGTGGTGGGCAAGTTCGTGGAATTCTTCGGCCCCGGCGCCGAGGCCCTGTCCGTCACCGACCGGGCCACCATCGCCAACATGGCCCCGGAATACGGCGCCACCATGGGCTTCTTCCCGGTGGACGAGGCCACCTGCCAGTACTACCTGTCCACCGGCCGCGACCCGGCCAAGGTGGATGCCCTGCGCAACTACATGCAGGCCCAGGGCCTGTTCGGCATCCCCCAGGCGGGCCAGTGCGAATACAGCCAGACCCTGCAACTGGACCTGTCCACCGTGAATCCCTCCGTGGCCGGACCCAAGCGGCCCCAGGACCGCATCAACCTGTACGCCCTGAAGGAATCGTTCGAGACCCTGCTGGAGCTACCCAAGGACCAGGGCGGCTACGGGAAGGAGCAAGGGGCAAGGGGCAAGGGGCAAGGACTGCAAAACGGCGACGTGGTGATCGCCGCCATCACCTCCTGCACCAACACCTCTAACCCCGGCGTCATGCTGGCCGCCGGCCTGCTGGCCAAGAAGGCCGTGGAGAAAGGCCTGAAGACCCCGGCCCACGTGAAGACCTCCCTGGGCCCCGGCTCCCGCGCCGTCACCGAATACCTCCAGTCCGCCGGCCTGCTGGATGCCCTGTCCCAAGTAGGCTTCAACGTGGTGGGCTACGGCTGCACCACCTGCATCGGCAACTCCGGCCCCCTGCCCGAGGCGGTGGAGAAGGAGATCCTGGACAAGGATCTGGTGGCCTGCTCGGTGCTGTCCGGCAACCGCAACTTCGAGGCCCGGGTGCACCAGAACGTCAAGGCCAACTTCCTCATGTCGCCGCCCCTGGTGGTGGCCCTGGCCCTGGCCGGGCGGGTGGACATCGACGTGGAAAGCGAGCCCCTGGGCCAGGGCACGGACGGCCCCGTGTTCCTCAAGGACATCTGGCCCACCAGCCAGGAAGTGGCGGCCTTGTTGCCGAAGGCGTCGAATGCGGCTTCTTACGCCGGCATCTACGCCGACGTGGGCAAGGACAACCCCCTGTGGGATGCCGTGCCCGCCCCCGCCGGCCAGGTCTATGCCTGGGATGACGCCTCCACCTACATCCAGGAGCCGCCCTTCTTCAAGGCCGGCACCCAGCCCAACGCGGTGATCCGCGACGGTCGCGCCCTGGCCATCTTTGGCGACTCCGTCACCACCGACCACATCTCGCCCGCCGGCAACATCAAGGCGGCGGCTCCCGCCGGCAAGTATCTGGTCCAGCACGGCGTGGCCCAGCAGGACTTCAACAGCTACGGCGCCCGGCGCGGCAATCATGAGGTGATGATGCGCGGCACCTTCGCCAACGTGCGCATCAAAAACCTGATGATCCCCGGCAGCGAAGGCGGCGTGACCCTGCACAACGGCCAGCAGATGCCCATCTACGACGCCGCCATGGCCTACCAGGCGGAAGGAACGCCCCTGCTGGTGTTCGCTGGCGAGGAATACGGCACCGGTTCCAGCCGCGACTGGGCAGCCAAGGGCACCCAGTTGCTGGGGGTGAAGGCGGTGATCGCCAAGAGCTTCGAGCGCATCCACCGCTCCAACCTGGCCGGCATGGGCGTGCTGCCCATCCAGTTCCTGGAAGGCACAGACGCCAAGAGCCTCAACCTGGACGGCAGCGAAACCTTCGACCTGATGGGCCTGGAAAACGGCATCACGCCGCAACAGGACTTGACCTTGGTCATCAAGCGCAAGGACGGTTCCAGCCAGAATGTAGCCCTCAAGCTGCGTCTGGACACCCCCATCGAGATCGAGTACTTCCAGGCCGGCGGCATCCTGCCCTACGTGCTGGGGCAATTGCTGGCTTGATACAAGAGGGACCCCTCTCAGGGGCGGGGCGGGTCCCGTTTTTCCTACGTCCCTGAGGAGACCACAATGAACCATGTGCAGCGACTCGTCGCCAGCCTGACCCTGGCTGTCGCCCTACCCGCCCACGCCCAACAAGCTGCTCCTTACGTGCCAAGCGCCCCACCGGTCATGGTGTTCCCGGCGCAAGGCGGCACCAACCCCTACCTGCAATACGCGCCGCCCCCCACCTACGGCTTCAACCCCTTCGTCCTGCTCACGCCCCAGCCCCAGCTGGTCCCGGCCCAGCCCTACACCATGCATCCGTCCGTCCCGCCGGAGATCAAGAAGCAGATGATGCAGATGGTCCTGCCCCTCATGACCAACGTCATGCACATGTCCATGCCGGATGCCATGAACTGGTTCGTCATCAAGTACCAGGCCAAACCCGGGCTCTCGTTCGACGACGTGCTGGAATCCATGAACCTGCGCGCCAATCAGCTGAACTTCAAGCACGTGGGCGAAAACCTCATGTGGAAAGACTTCCAGGCCGTGTTGGAAGACCAGACCGCCCCGCGTATCGAGGTGCACAGCTATTGCGACATCAAGGTGGGCCGCGACCTGCTCAAGCTCAGTCCAGAATTCGTGGTGTTCCTGCCCTGCCGCGTGGCGGTCATGGAAGACGCCCAAAAGAACATCTGGGTGCTGATGCTGGACTGGAACCTGGACTGGATCAAAGGCTACGAGAACCAGATGGGCATCACCCCGGAACTGGCCAAGGGCGCCCTGGACATCCGCGACAAGATGGACCAGATCATGCGGGCCGGCGCCAACGGGGAGTTGTGATCCGCCGGGAGCGCGGCGGGTAGCCGGCGCGTTACCGGCCGGGTGAGTTCAGTGGCTAGCGGATTCCGAGCCCGGCGAAGCTAAGGAAGCGCTGATTAATTCGTGTTTTGTCATTCCGGCGCAGGCCGGAATCCAGTTAAATCAAGATGCTGGACCCCGGCCTTCGCCGGGGTGACGAATAAATCAGCCTCTCACTAAACGACCCCTAACCGCCTGTTGCCGCTGGCCCGGTCGGGCGCGATGTCGTGCCGGCCACGCCTGTATTGCAGCACCGTCGGCAGACTGAGCAGCTTGTCCTGATCCTCCAAACCGGCTTCCTCGACCCGCATTTGCCCGGGCAGGCCGGCCTGGCGTTCACGCCGCTGGCACCGCACCTGGATGCGCACATATTCCACCAAGTCTTCTTCCAGAAAGACCCACGACCGGCCGATCCTGGCGCCGGGCAATTCACCCCTGATGGCCATTTCGAACACGGCGGGGCTGCTGATCTTCAGGAATTGGGCGCACTCATCCAGGTCGAAGGTTTTCATCATGACTCCTTTCAGGTTCGGCAACGGGCAGCTCGGTCCAGGCCAAAGCGCGAGGTCGCAGGCGGTCTTGGCCGGTAAACCCGGCGAGTATTCGACGCGGCCTGGGAGCATGGCCAGAGCTTAGGAGCCGGTCTTTCCGGCGGCAATCAACCGGGTTGGGGTCGGCGCCGTCTTGGCAATGCTTCAGTCCTGGGGACCGGAGCCGGATCTCGTCGGGCGACGGTCTTTCCTGGGAGGGTGTCTGTCAGGGGCACAGGTCCGCCCCACCAAGACAGATAAATCTGAGGACTGGCCTGAATCGATACAAATGCCTGGCAAGACGGGTTAAACGACTCGATCCTCTTCGGACCTTCGCCTCTTACTGTCTGTGTGGCTGGAGCTCGGCCTGAACGTCGACTATGGAGGCCTGATGTAGGGCGGAAAAGCGGAGCGCATTCCGCCGCATGCCATTCGGCGGATAACGCCTTCGGCTCATCCGCCCTACGCGGGCTCGTCGGCCATCTAGAGGAATCGCAGATAGGTGAGCTGCACGACATGCCGTCGTCGCGAAGGACGTTGCAGTAGTTCCAGAGTTTTTGGACGATGGTTGATGTATCACTGCTAGTTGTCTTGTCTAGCCGGTCTAGAGGGCGTATTCGATTTCATCCTCTCCACCGCATTAGGTAGGATGTATTGGGCTTGCAGAACGTGTTCCACGATATCAAGTAACGTTGTTAAATCCCCTCGGCTTGGGACATACCCGCGATGAGCAGAGGCGCTTCCAGCGTCAACAGCTGCTGCCAGAATTGAGCGCTCGACCTCTGATATGTGCCCTTCCTCTCTAAGCAACTTCAATTTACGCTCGAAAGAGCCATGATCCCCGACGAGTTTCGTGCATACCACATCAATAACGGCGCGCACACCCATCGCAGGCAATGCGCGAAGGTCGTGTGTTAATGCCGTATATATCTCAACCAACAAGTCACGCGGCGACTCTGGCAACTGGTCGAACCAATCAGGCCTTTGTCTCTGAAAGCCCGAAGACTGTCGCTCCGATTCAGTCAGCGGGTTTGAAAATTGAAATAAGGCTTTGGCCAATGCCAACCGCCTATCCCTAATTCGTGCAGCCTGCCAGCTACGCAATTGTTTTATGACATCCGCAAATGTCACAAAGCGCAGAATAGTCTCAGACGGTTGTATGTGCGGATCGGGATGGGAAAAGAAACTGGTTGAGCGACCACCCCACCATGTACCCTCGACCATGTAACTCAAAGCCTCACGGGCTGCGAGCGAATCAATACCCGCCCGCTCAGCGAGCGCATCAACTTGTATGGCATCGCGCTGTGTCGCCTTATAGTGATGTCTTAGTTCGCCGAATAGCCTCTCCGCATTCTGAAGAATGCGGCCTGCAACTTCATTGTCCAGTTGATTAAGAGCAGTGAGGCTCACGAAATACCGGTCTTGGTCTTTCCTGATATACCCCTCCGATTCGAGTCGATCGATCAGCTGGACCTGTTCAAAATTCTTGGCCCGGAAAGCAAGACTGTCTACACCCGCATCACTTGGTGGAGTTTCATTTAAGAGAAGCCCGAGAATCAGCTTCTCTTCAGAGTTAAGCTCATGCATGTTTTGCAATTAATTTTCGATTGATGTCCCTGACAAACAGCACATCGCCCATACCTATCTGTCACTTCCCCTCCCCACCGAAATCCACCTTGGGTGGCGCGGCGAGGGCCTTCTCGTTCTCCACCGTGAAGTTGGCCTTGGTCTGGTGGCCGAACATCATGGCGGTGAGGTTGCTGGGGAAGGAGCGCACCGTCACGTTGTATTCCTGCACGCTCTTGATGTAGCGGTTGCGCGCCACGGTGATGCGGTTCTCGGTGCCTTCCAGTTGCGCCTGGAGGTCGCGGAAGCCGGCGTCGGCCTTGAGTTGCGGATAGTTTTCGGACACCACCAGCAGGCGGCTCAGGGCGCCGGACAGCTCGCCCTGGGCGGCCAGGAATTTCTGCAGGGCGGCGGGGTCGTTGATCAGCTCCGGGCCGGCGGCGATCTGGCCCACCCTCGCGCGGGCGGCGGTGACCTCGGTGAGCACCTTGGCCTCGTGGGCGGCGTAGCCCTTCACCGTGTTCACCAGGTTGGGCACCAGGTCGGCGCGGCGCTGGTATTGGTTGAGCACCTCGGACCAGCCGGCCTTGATGGCCTCGTCCTGGCTTTGCAGGGTGTTGTAACCGCAGCCGGACAGGTTCAGGGCGGTCCACAGGATGACGGCGGCAAGCAGCAATTTGCGCATCTTGTTCTCCTCAGGGATGTGGCGCGTATCTCTAGGCGCCGGGGGGATTTTGCAAGCCGGTCAGGGTTTGGCGCGCCAGCACCAGATCCTCCCAGGCCTTGGCCTTGTCCGCGCCGTTACGCAGCAGATAGGCGGGATGATAAGTCACCACCAGGGGCACGCCCCGGTATTCATGGACATGGCCACGCAGGCGGCCGATGGGGGTGTCGGTGAGCAGCAGGCTCTGGGCGGCGAAACGGCCCAGGGCGAGGATGAGCTTGGGCCGGATCAGGTCGATCTGGCGTTCCAGGTAGGGCAGGCAGGCGGCCACTTCTTCCGGCTGGGGGTCCCGGTTGCCCGGCGGCCGCGACTTGAGGACATTGGCGATGTAGACGTTCCTGCCGCGCGCCAGGCCGATGCCGGCCAGCATGGCGTCCAGCAGCTTGCCGGCCTGGCCGACGAAGGG
>JBGSHR010000448.1:0-6148 GCA_041752155.1 Thiobacillaceae bacterium
AACCGGCACGCGCCGCGACGCGCCCCGCGGCGCCCTCACCACGCTGGCGGTCATAGTGGACCGTGAGGGTTTCCGGGTCGTACATGGCGCTCTGGAAACGGCCATAGGGGCAGATGAAGGTGCAGACGTGCTCGCGCAGCATGCCGGCGGCGAGGTAGGTGGTGGTACTCAAGGACAGGATGGCGATATAGGCCGCGGCGCTGGCCTGGCCGGTAAATACCTGCATCAGCAGTTCCGGGGCATAGCCGAAATAGAGGACAAAGGTCAGCGCGGTCCAAAACGCCAACAAGCCCCAGGCCAGCTTGGTACCGCCCACCTTGAGCAATTTTTCCGCATTGCTCCACGGTGCCCGTATCAGGCGCAGCCGCGCGGGCCGCTCGCCTTGTATCACGTGTTCCAACCAGATGAAGGCATCGGTCCACAGGGTCTGGAAACAGAAATAGCCGCAGAAGGCGCGCCCCACGAGCGAGGTGATGAAGAACAACAGTACTGCGGAGATGAACAACAGCATGGACAACCAGAACACATCCTGGGGATAGACC
The DNA here is from genome assembly GCA_041752155.1 of Thiobacillaceae bacterium. Classification (GTDB taxonomy): domain Bacteria; phylum Pseudomonadota; class Gammaproteobacteria; order Burkholderiales; family Thiobacillaceae; genus PFJX01. The sequence goes on from JBGSHR010000448.1 coordinate 543, forward strand.
ACCAGATCGAAGATGAGATAGCGCCGCCCGGGGATATCGAACATCACGGCCTGGGCAGGGGCATCGACCCGGTTCCAAGGTAGCCATGGCAACAGAAAATACACGGCGAAGCCCAGCCACAGCACCGCCGATTTAAAGCGGCGGAACGGTCCTGACACCGAACGGGGCACAATGGGGGGGCGCTTGAAGTAAAGGTCTTTGCCGGGCTGGGCGTTTTCCACTGGATTACCTGCTTGGAAGGTTCGCGATTACGGGGGACAAAAGAAAAACCCCGGCATGCCGGGGTTTTTCCGGTCAATCAGGCCGGAGGCTTACTTGCCGCCGCCCAATTCGTGTACATAGACCGTCAACAACTTAATCTGTTCCGCATTGAGTCGCCCTTCCCACATGGGCATGACTCCTTTGTTCAGACCCGAGGCGATGACTTGCTTGATAGCGGCAATCTTGCCGGCATCATCATTGGTCCCGGGCACATCCGCCCACAGCCAGACCTTGTCCGTGAGATTGGCAGAACCGATGTCCTTGCGTCCCTTCGCCTCATCGCCATGACAGTAATAGCAGGCGCCGACCTGGGAATGGAACATCTCCTTGCCCTGAGCCGCCTTGGCCGCATCCGCCTTGAGGCCGGAAAGGGAAGCCACATAATTGGCCAGAGCGTCGATCTGGTCGGGCTCCAGCGCCTCGGCGAAGGGCGGCATGTAACCATGGCGCCCCTTGGTGATGGTCTCGTTGATCTTGTCAAAGGCGCCACCGTACAACCAGTCGTCGTCGGTCAGGTTGGGGAACAAGCCTACCTTGCCCTGACCACCGGCCTGGTGGCAGGCGGCACAGTTCTCGGAGAACACGGCCTTGCCGGCGGAGACCACAAAACTGCTCAGCTCCGGATCCTTGGTGATCTGCTCGTAGGGTAGGCCCGCCACCTTGTCGTAGTAGGGCTTCTGGGCGACCACCGCCTCCTGGGTCTCCTTCAGCAGCTTGGCGCGGGTATTCCAGTGCCAAGACTCTTCCTTACCTTCGGCGTTAACGTAGGTAATTGTGTTGAACCCGGGCAGGAAGCCCTTGCCGATCGGCCAGGAGGGATACACCACCCAATAAACCAGAGCGAAGATGATGGTCACGTACAGCCCGTAGATCCACCATATCGGCAAGGGGTTATTGAATTCCTGAAGGTCGCCATCCCACACGTGGCCGGTGGTTTGGACCTGGGTGTGTGTGTTGTCAGCCATTGGACTTATCCTTCACTTCGTCTTCGTCATCAAGAAAGGGGATGTTTTTGTGCTCTTCCAACCGTTCGCTCCGTTTCCTGCTGCCGTAGATCCAAAGCACGATCAGGCAGAAGGTCACGAAGAAGATCAACAGGCCAAGTGGCTTGGTGTTCTCCGGATGGGCAAACCAATCCATCAGCGGAATTTCACCAGTTCTTCAGGCTTGATCTTGCTGAAGTCCACCATGGTACCCAGCACCTGGAGATAGGCCACCAGGGCATCCATCTCGGATACGCTGGTGCGATCGCCATCGAAATTTCCTTCCTGGGCTTGGGCCACCAGATTCGCCTGGGCATCCGGGACATGCAAGGTCTTGGCTACCGCCGCGCCGAACTGCTTCACGTTGCGCTGGTATTCCTCCGCGTTGGTGGAATAGGGCACGCCGGTGGTGCGCAGGGCACGCATGCGGTCGCCCACGTCGGAGATGTCCAGCTTGGTTTCCTGCAGCCATGGGTAGTTGGGCATCACCGACTCAGGAACCACAGAAGTGGGCTTGATCAAATGCTGCACATGCCACTCGTTGGAATACTTGCCACCCACCCGGGCCAGATCCGGGCCGGTCCGCTTGGAGCCCCACTGGAACGGATGGTCATACTTGGATTCAGCAGCCAGGGAGTAGTGGCCATAACGCAGTTGCTCGTCCCGGAACGGGCGGATCATCTGGGAATGGCAGGTATAGCAACCCTCGCGGATGTAGATGTCGCGCCCACGCTGCTCTAGCGGGGTATAGGGACGCACACCAGCAACATCCTCCATGGTGTCCTTGATGAAGAACAAGGGGGCGATTTCCACCATGCCACCCACGCTCACCGCCAGCATGGTCAGCACCAAGAGCAGACCGGCGTTGGTTTCAATTTTTTCGTGTTTGAAGTTCTTGAACATTTCTAACCTCTTGTTCGCATCAGGCGGCGGCAGTTGCTGTGCGGGTGTCGCCCAGCTCGGCAGCGCGCACACCCTGGCGGATGGTCTGGAAAACGTTGTAAGCCATCAAGAGCATACCCGTGAGGAAGAACATCCCGCCGATGGCGCGCATGGCATAGAACGGATGCATGGCGGCAACAGACTCGACGAAGGAATACTGGAGGTTGCCGAAGTCGTCGAAAGCACGCCACATCAGACCCTGGGAGATGCCGGAAATCCACATGGCGGTGATGTACAGCAGCACGCCGATGGTCGCCAGCCAGAAGTGGGCATTGATCAGCTTGACGCTATATATCTCGGTATTCCACAGACGCGGGATCATGTGATACAGGGAGCCGAAGGCAATCATCGCCACCCAGCCCAAGGCGCCAGAGTGCACATGACCCACAGTCCAGTCGGTGTAGTGGGACAGGGCGTTCACGTCCTTCAGGGACATGAGCGGGCCCTCGAAGGTGGACATGCCGTAGAAGGACAGGGCCACGATCATGAAGCGCATGATGGGATCGGTACGCAACTTATCCCAGGCACCCGACAGGGTCATGATGCCGTTGATCATGCCCCCCCACGACGGCAGCAACAGCATGATGGAGAAGGTGGCGCCCAGGGTGGAAGCCCAGTCGGGCAGCGCGGTCCAGTGCAGATGGTGGGTACCCACCCACATGTACATGAAGGACAGCGCCCAGAAGTGGACGATGGACAGACGATAAGAATAGACCGGCCGGCCGGCGTGCTTGGGCACGAAGTAATACATCATGCCGAGGAAGGCGGCGGTGAGGAAGAAGCCCACGGCGTTGTGGCCGTACCACCACTGAGTCATGGCATCCTGGGCACCGGAGAACAGGCTGTAGGACTTGAGGGTGAACAGACCCACCGGCACGGCGAGGTTGTTGAAGGTGTGCAGAAGGGCTGTCACCAGGATAAAGGACAGGTAGAACCAGTTGGCAACGTAGATATGCGGCTGTTTACGCTGCATCAGGGTGCCGATGAAGACCGCCATATAGGCTATCCAGACGATCTCGATCAGGAGGTCGATGGGCCATTCCATCTCGGCATATTCGCGGCCTTGGCTGTAACCGGTCACGTAGGACAGGGCGGCCAGGACGATAATCGCTTGCCAACCCCAGAACGTGAAGGTGGCCAGACCGGGGGCGAATAGCCGGGTCTGACAGGTGCGCTGAACCACGTAATAGGAGGTGGCGAACAGGGCAGAGCCGCCGAAGCCGAAAATCACCGCGCCGGTATGCACCGGACGAAAGCGACCAAAAGAGAAATACGGACTATCGAAATTGAGGAAGGGCCAAGCCAGTTCCGAGGCGATATACACGCCGACGAACATGCCCACCACGGCCCAGACAATAGCCATGACGGAAAACTTCTTGATGATCTCGTAGTCGTACTGCTCGACCGCAGCCACGTTGGTTGCAGACATAAAGCCTCCTAGGATTACCGCTTCGCCCCGGACACCCGGGGCACCTGTTCAGTTCCGAAGCCCGGAAAAAAAGACGGCGGAGTATAGTTCGGAACCCCCAGCCGCCGCAATATTGAAGTGCCTCATCCCGCGTGCATCAGTGTGCTCAGATCGTGGGCAATGGCCTCGGGGGAATGAGCATAGGGCAGATACAAACGCAAGTGACCGCGGGTATCCAGCACATAACTTCCGGCCGAATGATCGACCAGATAACCGGTCGCGCCCGGCTCCACATGCTTGCGATACATCACCTTGAATTCCTTGGCGGCGGCGGCAACCTGTTCCGGCGTGCCGTACAAGCCCAGGAAGGAAGGATGGAAATAGGGCACATAGGCGCGCAGGGTCTCGGGGGTGTCCCGTTCCGGATCCACCGAGGCGAACAGAACCTGCACCCTCGCAGCATCCTCGGGCACCATGAGCTTCAATGCCGCGGCCATGTCCGAGAGGGTGGTGGGACAGACATCCGGGCAATGGGTGTAACCGAAGAACAAGACGATCACCTTTCCCTTGAACGTGTCCAGGGTAACCGGGCGGCCGTTATGGTCCGTCAGCGCCAGACTGCGGCCGAAGTCGGCCCCGGTGACATCGGTGCCTTGGTATTGCGGCTTGGGTGCCGAATCGCAAGCGACCAAGCCCACCAGCAGCAACAGGACCAGAAACAGCCAGCGCCGCATGATGGTCACTGGGGCAGCGCCGCCACGGGCAGGTCGGCCAAACGGTATTTGCCCGTGAGCACGGCCTTGGCCAGTTCCTCCAGGTTCATCTCGTTCAACAGGGCGATGATTTTGGTTTTCACCGGCATCCACTTGAAGTGCATGGGGCAAGCGGTGGCGTCGGAGCACTCCTTCAAGCCCAGGATGCAGTTCTTCGTGAAGTCCGGGCCTTCGGTCAGCAGCAACACCTGCATGAGCGTGGTGCGATGCATGCCGTCGCGCAGGCAGAAGCCGCCCAGGCGGCCACGGAAGGAATCGAGCAAACCGTGCTTGCACAAGTTCTGCAGGATCTTGGCCAGATAGGCGGCGGGCACGTTCAGGCGCTCCGCCACATCCCGGTTCAACACCGGCTCGCCGGGGGCTTGGGTGGCAATGTAGATCAACGCCTGCACGGCATACTGACTGGTACGGGACAGAACCATGGTTCACTCCTAGGAGTTTTTTGTCCGAATTATAACGGCGTGTTTTTTATTAAATATGGGGATTTTCAGATGGCGAGGTAGGAAAAACCCCACCCGCGCCGAAGTTACTCGCACCAGACACCTTACGCGCCCGCGCCCTCCAGCAAGCCATGCAGGCGCTTGGGAGGAATCAACGCCGCCAGGCGGGCCGGCTCCGGCGCCGGCTGATGGGGCAGCTCCGCCAGCAGGGGGGCGGGCAGCAGGCGGATCAGGCTCGCCAGGTTTTCCTGATACGCAACCATCTCCGGTGCGATGGCGTTGGCCACCCAGCCGGCCAGACGCAAACCCCGGGCGGCGATGGCCTCGGCGCTGAGCAGGGCGTGATTGAGGCAGCCCAGGCGCATGCCCACCACCAGAATCACCGGCAGTCCCAGCATCTGGGCCAGATCGGCGGTGTCCTTGCCGGGGGACAGGGGCACCCGGAAGCCCCCCACCCCCTCCACCACCACCACGTCGGCCAGCCCGGCCAGCCCCTCGTAGGCGGCGCGGATGCGGGGCAGCTCGATGCTCACCCCCTTGTGCTCGGCGGCGATGTGGGGGGCGATGGCCTCCCGGAACAGATAGGGATTCACCCACTCCACCGGCGCCGCGACATTGCCGGCCATCCGGAGCTGGGCCACGTCCTCGTTCACCCATACCCCCTCAATCATCTCCGCCCCCGCCGCCACCGGCTTCATGCCCACGCAGCGCCGGCCCAGGGTGGCCCAGCCATGCAGCAGGGCGCAGGACACCAGGGTCTTGCCCACGCCGGTGTCGGTGCCGGTGACGAATACGCCGC
>JBGSHR010000449.1:0-1516 GCA_041752155.1 Thiobacillaceae bacterium
GGCGCCAGTTCCGCCAGCTTCACCCCCATCTCCACCGCCCGGTCGGTGGCCATGACGCCGGGGCCGCCGCCGTTGGTCAGGATGGTCAGACGATTGCCGGTGGGGTGGATATGGGCGGCCAGGGCCCGGGCGCTGGCAAACAGTTGCAGGATGGTGTTGACCCGCACCACGCCGGCCCTTCTCACCAGGGCGTCGAAAACCAGGTCCGATCCCACCAGGGCGCCGGTATGGGAGGCCACCGCCTTGGAACCCGCTTCCTGGCGTCCCACCTTCACCATGACCACGGGCTTCAAGCGCGACACGGCGCGCAGGGCGCTCATGAAACGGCGCGCATCGCGGATGCCCTCGATGTACATGAGGATGCCCTTGGTGGCCGGGTCGTAGGCCAGATAGTCGAGCAGCTCGCCGAAGTCCAGGTCCGCCGAGGCGCCGGTGGAAATGACGCTGGAAAAGCCGATGCCGTTGGATGAGGCCCAATCCAGCATGGCGGTGCAGATGGCGCCGGACTGGGACACCAGGGCCAGGTCGCCGGGCAGGGCCGTGCCCAGGGCGAAGGTGGCGTTGAGGCCGATGGCCGGGCGCTGTATGCCCAAACAATTGGGGCCGATGAAGCGGATGCCCAGGCGTTGCGCGGTTTGCAACATCTGCTCTTCCAGCAGGACGCCTTGCTTGCCGATCTCGCGGAAACCGGCGGACAGCACCACGGCATGTTTGATGCCGCGCGCGCCGCAGTCTTCCAGGATGCCGGGGATGCTGGGGGCGGGCGTGGCGATGACGGCCAGTTCCGGTGTCTCCGGCAGGGCGATGGCATTGGCATAGCAGCGGTGTCCCAATACCTCTTCACGCTTCGGGTTGATGGGGTAGACCTGGCCCTGGAAGCCGGAAGAAACCATGTTGCGGAAAATGATTCCGGCCACGGAATCCTCCCGGTCGCTGGCGCCGAACACGGCCACGGAACGGGGGTGGAGCAGGGGATGGAGATAATGCTGGGACATGGATGCGTCTCTTCGGCGGTTGTTCAAATCGAAATGACAGGGTTACCTTAGCTTCCGGCGCCGGCACGCTGGCTTCCCGCGAAGCCCTGCATGCCATCCGGTTGCGGCATTAAGTTAGGACATTGTCCGACCATAACCCTGTAATGTGAAACGAGATCGCATTAATGCACACGGCTTACATCACCCACCCCGCCTGCCTGAAACACGAGATGGGCGAATGGCACCCGGAAAGCCCGGCGCGTCTGCGGGCCATCGACGACCGGCTCCACGCCGCCCACTTGTTCGACTACCTGCTGCATGCCAGCGCCCCCAAGGTGACGCGGGAACAACTGCTGCGGGTGCATGAAGCGGCCTATGTGGATGCCGTGGTCGCGGCCTCGCCGAGGGAGGGCATGATCGAACTGGATGGCGACACCGCCATGAATCCCTACACCCTGGATGCCGCCTATCACGCCGCCGGCGGCGGGGTCTTGGCGGTGGACAAGGTGATGGGCGGCGAGGTGCGCAACGCCTTCGTCGCC
>JBGSHR010000450.1:0-4109 GCA_041752155.1 Thiobacillaceae bacterium
GCCCTGGCCCACGGCGGCAGCTGCGAAGGCGCGCCGGGGCTGCGCCCCCACTACAACGCCGACTTCTACGCCGCCTACGTGCGGGACCCGGACGGCAACAAGCTGGCCGCCGTCTGCCGAGGTTTTACCGAGCCCCGGGAAGGGTGAAGCCTGGCGGCGGCACAAGAACACATCGCTCCGGCACAAGCCGCAGCCCGCCATTCCACCACACCAAATTATCCCCGCAGGCTCATCACCGGCCAGCCGTGCTGCCCGGCATGGGCCTTGAGGGTGGCGTCCGGGTCCACCGCCACGGGGTGGTGCACCCGCGCCAGCAGGGGCAGGTCGTTGAGGGAGTCGGAGTAGAACCAGCTCTCCGCCACGTCGTCCCAGGTCTTGCCCTGGCCGGCCAGCCACTGCTCCAGGCGCACCACCTTGCCGTCCTTGAACGAGGGGGTGCCGCGCACCCGGCCGGTGAATTCGCCGTCGGTCTGCTCGGGCTCGGTGGCGATCAGGTGGGGCACACCAAGATGGGCGGCGATGGGGGCGGTGACGAAGCTGTTGGTGGCGGTGATGATGACCTGCACATGGTCTTCATGCCGGCGCAGCAGCTCCGGCGTGCCGGCGGCGACCATGGGGATGATCTTGCGCGCCATGAAGTCCCGGTGCCAGGCATCCAGCTGGCTGCGCGGGTGGCGCGAGAGGGGTTTCAACTGGAAGTCCAGGAACTCGTAGATATCCAGGGTGCCGGCCTTGTACTGGTCGTAGAAGGCCTGGTTGCGGACCTCGTACACTTCCTTGTCCAGCACGCCCTGTTCGATGAGGTATTGGGCCCACTCGAAGTCCGAGTCGCCGGCCAGTAGGGTGTTGTCGAGATCGAACAGGGCAAGACGCATATCGGCTCCATTAGCGTTGTCTAATAAAATACCTGGGAATTCTACTTGAGGCCGCCCATGAACCTGGTTTCCAGCAACATCCCCGCGCACTGGCTCTGGCCCCTCTGGCTGGCGGTGGCGGCCCTGGTTTGGATGATGTGGCACCGCGCCCATTGGCGCATGCTGGCGGATCAGCGCAACCTGAATGTGTTCCTGGCCGCCACCGTGGCGGTGCTGGGCCTGTGGCTGATCAAGACCGGGGTCAGGCCCGGCCTGGAATTCCACCTGCTGGGGGCCACCGCCCTCACCCTCATGTTCCGCCCCCTGTTCGCTTTGTTCGCCATCGCCCTGATCACGGCGGCCGTGTCCCTGTGGCATGGGCAGTACGCGGCCTTTCCCGCCAATTGGCTGATCATGGGGGCGGTACCGGTGGGGGTAAGCTGGGGGATCTATCGCCTGGTGGACGGCAAGTTGCCCAACCACCTGTTCATCTACATCTTTCTCAACGGTTTTTTCGGCGCGGCGCTGGCCGCCGCGGCGGTTGGTCTGGCGTCCACCGGCTTCGCCGCCCTGTCCGGGGTCTATTCACTGCACTACCTGCTGGCGGAATATCTGCCCTATTACCTGCTCATGGCCTGGAGCGAGGCCTTCTCCACCGGCATGCTCATCACCCTGCTGGTGATCTATCGCCCGGATTGGGTGGCCACCTTCGACGACAAGCGCTACCTGGGCGAAAAATAACGGTTCTCAGCCAGAACCAGATTTGCATTCCGCGCAGCGGGCGAGATCACGCCGGGAGGAAAACCGGCGACGACAAGCGCTATCTGGGCGGCAAATAACGGTTCTCAGCCAGAACCAGATTTGCATTCCGCGCAGCGGGTGAGATCACGCCAGGAGGAAAACCGGCGACGACAAGCGCTATCTGGGCGAAAAATAACGGTTCTCAGCCAGAACCAGATTTGCATTCCGCGCAGCGGGCGAGATCACGCCAGGAGGAAAACCGGCGACGACAAGCGTTATCTGGGCGGCGAATAACGGCTTTGCGCCGAGGGCTCAGAGACCCAGGGATACCATCAGACCCAGGCCGTAGTCGGCGCTGGCATCGGAAAAACCGGTGTAGGTATAGCCCTGCAACTTCCAGTCGGTCTTAGATTTGTACACCGCGTACAGGGTGAGGTCGCGCTGGGGGATGGAGCCGTCGGTCGCGGCGGAACGCCAGTCGAACAGGGCGCCGCCGCTCCAGGCCGAGGAAAACTTGTGAGCCACGCCCGCCCCCGCCTGCCAGGTATTGCGCAGGGTCTGTCCGGCCGGACTGCCCGGCGCCTTCCAGCCCAGGCTCAGGAAGGGCGTGGTCGCCCCGCCGGTGGGGAAGTAGGCATCCAGACCCAGGGCAAAATCATGCTCCCCCGTGCCCAGGCCCTTGTCCACGCTGGCGGTGCCGAACTTGATCTTGCCGGTCACATCCAGCATCAGGTCCTGCCGCTCCAGCAGGCTATAGGTGGCGGAGGTCACCACATCGCCCAGGCCGGATTGGGTCACGCGCTGGCCCGCGCCGGAGCGGATGGGGTTGCCGTTGGCGTCATAGCCGACGATGGTGCCGCCGCTCGGCGCAGTCATGCGCACATAGGGCAGGGTGAGCTTGAAGGTCCAGCGTTGCCACTCCATCCGGGTGGTGATGGGGAGATACCAGATCTCCGTGGTCTGGGCGCTGCCGTAGCGGCCGCTGCTGTAGTCCAGGCCGGTGGTGAAGCGATAGGTTTCGTCGTCCGCTTGGACGCTCGATAAGGCACCGGCCAGGGCCAGGCCGATGAAAAGACGGGGTGCGGGGCTCATGCTCAATGATGTTCGGGTGGTTCGGGCTTCTCGATTTTCTCAGGTTTTTCCACTTTTTCCGGTTTCTCGACCTTTTCCGGCTTTTCTATTTTTTCGACCTTTTCAACCTTCTCCGGCTTCTCGACCTTCTCGACCTTTTCAACCTTCTCCGGCTTCTCGACCTTCTCGACCTTTTCAACCTTCTCCGGCTTCTCGACCTTCTCGACCTTCTCGACCTTCTCGACCTTCTCGACCTTCTCGACCTTCTCGACCTTCTCAGCCTTCTCGACCTTCTCAGCCTTCTCCAGTCTTTCTGGTTTTTCCGCTCGCTCCGGCTTCTCCCGCTTATCCAAGACATGCCTGGTGCCGCCCGACAAGCTGGCCTGTTCCCCGTGCTCCCGCTGACCAGCCCCTTCCCGACGATCGCCTTCCCGCTCATGGCGCCCCTGATCCGGCTCCCTGGCTTCCCTCCTGTCTTCGCCTTTGCGATGGCCCAGGGACTCCAACATGCGCGAGGGCAAGCCGCGCGGGACATCCCGCTCGATCCGGCGCGCCTCGAAACTGCCATCGGGACGGCGCGAGGCCTCTACCCGTAGCCACTGGCCTGAGCGGATGGACTTCACGTCGATGCCGGCAAGGTCATCCCCAAGCGCAGAGGCCCTGGCGACAGAAACCTTGGCATAGCCCATATCCACCACCGCGCCCTGGGGCCGGGTCACCACCAGGCCTTGCAACACCACCCGCTCCGACTTGGCCAGGGCGGCCGCCTCCGGCGCCGGCACGATGCGCTCCGCCTTCAACACGCCCGCCACCAGTTTCCCCACCACCTGCACCTGCTGAGCCTTGGGAGGCTTGCCGACACCGGAAATCGACAGGCCGCCGATCCGCCCGCGCTGGCCGGCAAGGATCTGCATGGGGCCGTTGACGCGCACCGGCTGATCGGGCCGAACCCGCTCCACCCGGGTTGCCATGACATCGCCGGAGGCATCCCGCAAGCCGCTTACCTGAATGAAATCACCCCGCTTGAGGCCCGCCGCGATCATCGGCGCCACGGGCGAGGTGCCATGCTTGATGCGCACCTTCTGGCCCATGGCCACCAGGCTATCGCCGGACGGGGAAACCCAGGAGACCGGGCCGACCAGGGCCGAGTGCACGGCAATCCGGCGCGCCTGGAGGGAATCCCCCCGTCCCACCGCATCCACGGACACCAGTTGGCCGATGGCCAGGCCGCGGGGTGAGTGGGGTTGGCCATCCAGGGACACCGGCGTGGTCAGCCCGTAGTGCACCTCGATGCCGTTCACGCAGATGCTGCCGAAGCCGGTGATGATGCCCACCACGCCGGTGCCGCCCATGCCGCTGCCGTCCGCCTGGCGTCCGGTGCCGCCGATACCCGTGCCCTGGGCCTGCCGGCCGGTGCCACCCATGCCGGAGCCGTCCGTGGAC
>JBGSHR010000451.1:0-7792 GCA_041752155.1 Thiobacillaceae bacterium
GCCCTGGTGCAGCGGGTGCGCGCCCTCGCCGCGCCGGCCGGGATCGACTCCATCCAGGTTGGGGGTTTCCCCGCCTTCCACCTGGATTACCTGGCCTCCCTGGCCACCTGGGTGCCGTGGATCATCGCCGCCATCGTCTGCGTGATCTTCGTGCTGCTGTTCCTCATGCTGGGCAGCGTGATGATCCCGCTCAAGGCGGTGATCACCAACCTGCTGTCCCTGTCCGCCACCTTCGGCGCCCTGGTGTGGATCTTCCAGGACGGCCATCTGTCCTGGTTGCTCAACTTCTCCCCCCAGGGCAGCATGGACGGGACCATCCTGGTGCTGATCTTCGCCGCCGCCTTCGGCCTGTCCATCGACTACGAGGTGTTCCTGCTGTCCCGCATCAAGGAGGTGTGCCAGTCCACCGGCGGCGATAACATGAAGTCCGTGGCCCTGGGCATCCAGCGCAGCGGCCCCATCATCACCAGCGCCGCCCTGCTGATCGGCATCGTCCTGGGCGCCTTCGCCACCGGTGAGGTGGTATTCATGAAGGCCATGGGCCTGGGGCTGTTGCTGTCGGTGATCGTCGATGCCACCCTGGTGCGCATGCTGCTGGTGCCCGCCAGCCTGAGGCTGCTGGGGCGCCTCAACTGGTGGGCGCCCAAGCCCCTGATGCGGCTGTATCAGCGCTTCAATCTGAGCGAAATCCATCCTCCCGAGGAGAAACCATGACCCTGCCGCGCCTGATTCCCGTCTTCCTGTTGCTCGGCCTGCTGGCCGCCGTCCCGGCCCGGGCCGATCTCTCCATGGTGGGGCGCAGCACGGTGGTGGGCATGGGCATGCAGGGGGTGGGCCAGGAAGGCCTGTGGCTGAAGAAGACCCGCATCCGGCGCGACCTGATCGACCGGGGCAAGGCCTATTCCCACCTTTACAACCTGGACACCCGGGAGATCACCGTGATCAACCATTCCCTGCGCCAGGCCGACGTCTATGCCATGAACGCCTTGTCCCGGGAAACCGGCAACGCCCGGGTCTCCGCCCAGGATGTCAAACTGGAGATCACGCCCACCGGCCAGCGCCGGGCCCTGCAGAGCTGGAGCTGCGACGAACACCGGCTGCACCTCAGCATGCCGGCGGAGGTGGGCGGCGAGAAACTGAAGTTCGAGCTGGACGGCCAGGTCTGGCTGGCGCGCAACACCCGGGAGCAGGGCGAAACGGCCGAATTCGTGCGGGCCGCCCAGGCGTCGGACGTGTTCATGAGCGTGCCCGCCATGGTCAAAGCCTCTCCCGCCCAGGCCCAGGGCATCAGCGAGGCGTTCCGGCGCATCGCCCCCATGGGCTTGTTGTGTGGTCTGGATGTGAGCCTGAATTACCAAGGCACCGGCCGCATGGCCGAACTCTCGCGCAAGATGGCCAGCCGCATCAGCGTGAACTACGAGCGCTACGGGAGCGACCCCCTCAAGGATGAGTACTTCGAGATCCCGTCCAGCTACCGCGTGATCCGGCATTAACGGGATCAGCCGGAAGCGGAGAGTGGGGATGGGTGCTGACCGTCATACGCCTGCTTCCCTCGATACGGCGCGCCGCGCCTACTCGGGACGAACGGGCCGGGCTGGCCAGGGCGAACGACCTATCGCCACAAACTGGAACGCGCCATTGGCGCGGATGGCCGCGGCGGTGGTCCTATGCTGCCTCGCGCTGCTTGGCGCGGCCCGCGCCGATATCACCATGAGCGGGCGCAGCACGGTGCAGGCCATGGGCATGCAGGGGGTGGGGCAGGAGACCCTCTGGCTCAAAAAGACTCGCATCCGGCGCGACATGGTGGACCGGGGCAAGGCCTATTCCCACCTCTATGACCTGAACACCCGCGAGGTCACCGTCATCAACCATTCCTTGCGCCAGGCCGAGGTGCATACCATGGCGACCTTGTCCCAGGCGGGCGATGCCCAGGTGGCCAGCGATGAAACCCGCTTTACCCTGACGTCCACGGGACGCAAGCATCTGCTGCGGAAGTGGCGTTGCGAGGAACACGAGCTGCGCCTTGCCATGCCGGTGCAGATCGGCGGCGAAGGTCTGAGTTTCGAACTGGTGGGGCAGATCTGGCTGGCGCGCAAGACCCGGGAGCAGCGCGAGACCGCGGCCTTCGTCAAGGCGCTCCAGTCCGAGGATTTCCTCATGAGCCTGCCGGCCATGAACAAGATCTCCCGCACCCAGGCCCGGGGCATCGGCGAGGCGATCCGGCGCATCGCCCCCAAGGGCATGCTGTGCGGCGTGGAGGTGGATCTGAAGTACGAGGGCACCGGCCGGGTGGCCGAACTGTCGCGCAAGATGGCCAGCCACATTGGCCTTTCCTACGACAGCTACAGTTCCCGCCCCATAGCCGACGCCACTTTCGCCATCCCGGCCGGATACCAGGTGATCCGGCGCTGATCCGCCCCGCTAGCTTGCCCCGCTAGTCTGGGCGTCTCAGGAGCTGCAGGACAGCATGGAGCAGCCGGGTTTGTGTCTGGCCCAGTCGGGGCGCGGGGCGGCGAAACGGGCGTGCTGGGGCTGTTCGTCGTAGGGGCGGCGCATCACTTCCAGTAGTTCGTGGATCCGGCCGGGGTCGCCTTGCTAGGCCAGATCGATGGCCTCCTGGGCCAGGTAGTTGCGCAGCACGTAGCGGGGATTGACTGCGTTCATGGCGGCCCGGCGCGCCAGCGCGGGCTTGCCGTCCTGGACCAGGCGGGCGGCATAGCGCGTCAGCCAGTCGCGCAGTTCCCCTTCGTGGCGGGTCGCCAGATCCTGGCGATAACAGGCCGGGTCCAGCAGAGTCGGGTCGGGGGTGGCGGCATCCAGCTCGGCCAGGGCGCGGAAGAACAGGGTCATGTCCAGTTCCGCCCGGCGCATCAGATCGAACACTTCGTTGATCAGCGCGTCGTCTCCCGTGCGCAATTCACTCAGACCGAACTTGGCCGCCAGCATGGCGCTGTATTCCGTGGTGTAGACCTGGATGAAGCGTTCCAGGCCGGCATGGAGCGGATCACGGGAAGGGAACAAGGGTGCCAGGGCCTCGGCCAGGCAGGACAGGTTCCAGTGGGTCACCTGGGGCTGGTGGCCGAAGCGGTAGCGGCGCCCCTCGGCATCGGTGGTGTTGGGGGTCCAGTCCGGATCGTAGTTGTCGATCCAGCCGTAGGGGCCGTAGTCGATGGTGAGGCCGAGGATGGACATGTTGTCGGTGTTCATCACCCCATGCACGAAGCCCACCCGCATCCAGTGGGCCACCATGTGGGCGCTGCGTTCGCACACGGCTGCGAACCAGCGGGCGCGCTTCTCCTGGGTATCGCCGGCAAGCTCGGGAAAGTCCCGGGCAATGGTGAAGTCGGCCAGTTGCGCCAAGAGGGCGTGGTCGCCCCGGGCGGACAGGATCTCGAAATTGCCGAAGCGGATGAAGGAGGGCGCCACCCGGCACACCACGGCACCGGGCTCGACCCGGGGATTGCCGTCGTAGAGCATGTCCCGCACCACCCCTTCGCCGGTGGCCACCAGGCTCAGGGCACGGGTGGTGGGCACTCCCAGGTGGTGCATGGCCTCGCTACACAGGAATTCGCGGATCGAGGAGCGCAGCACCGCCCGGCCGTCGGCCCGGCGCGAATAGGGGGTGGGGCCGGCGCCCTTCAGCTGCAATTCCAGGCGTTGCCCGGACTGGGTCAGCACCTCCCCCAGGTTGATGGCCCGGCCGTCCCCCAGTTGTCCCGCCCAGTGGCCGAACTGGTGGCCGCCGTAGCAGGCCGCGTAGGCCTCCATGCCCGGCAGCAGGCGGTTGCCGGCGAACACTTCGGCGAACTCGGGGGTGGTGACGGCGCCCTCGGGGATGTCCAGCATGCGCGCCACTTCCGCCGCATGGGCCAGCAGCCTGGGCGCCGTCACCGGCGTGGGCCCGATACGGGACCAGCAGGCGTTCATCACCTCGCGCCGGTGGGGGCCTAGTTCCGGGTCCCCGGGCAGTTCCCGCACGAAGCGGTTGTCAAAACGGAAGTCGAGCACGGCGGGGAGGGTGGGCAGGGGCAAGAGAAGCCCAGATGAGGGCGCGCCGAGGGTAAATCAAGGCCGCTGTTGGCGTGTCCAGTCCTGCTCGCAGAGGGGGGCGGGTGGCCATTGCGATGCCCAATCCGCTTCTATGGCCGAAGGGGACGATGTCGGGAAATTTTACGAACTTCGCTTCCCGTGCTTGTCGAGGGATGGCATTTAAGCAATAACCGTATACGGTTCATAGGGTTGCAATGATCACGGGCATGTGGATCAGATATTGCTTCCAGGCACCACACTTGCTCTCAAGATGGCGATGGATGAGTTCAAGATGCTGAAGAACGTCGGTTCGAGATTCCGAGACTCGATATTTCTATTTTGGGGGGATTGATATGCGCACTTGGCCCACCCAGATTCGACCTTTGCTGACGATGCCATCAGGGGAAAAGAGAAAAATAGCGGCACACCGTGCAGGAACATGGGCGGTTGCCGGGCTGTCGCTGTTCTGCCTGGCGGCCCATGCCGAAGTCACCAACGTTTCCGGCGGAGGGCTGGTCTTCGACAGCGGAGGGCATTTCATCGGTGCCTATGGTGATTTCGATGTCGCCTCTCCGGACGACAAGCCCGTATCGTATGGTGCGCCCGGGGTGAATCAGTCCAACATCAAGGCATGGGCCTCGGCCAATGTTGGCGATGCGAACTTGTACGCGAGCGCAACGCCCGTCCAGCAAACCTTGCGTGCATCGTCAGCTGTTGCGTCGATCGGTGGCACGGAAAATAGAGCGTCGGTACGCAGCCTATCCAATCGCCACGAGGTCGTGGTTGGGGCAGGTACTACAGGCTTGAATGTCGGCGATGCCATCACGCTTAAATTCACGTTGCGCGTGGATGGCACGATGGCGCTAGGCAACACCCCTTACCCGCCAGGCACAGTCATAAGTTTGCCTCCGACCTACGGCTATGCGGCATCCGCATTCGCGACCATGGTCTACGAGGTGTATGACCTGGATGTGGATGGTTACGAGTACAGGCTAAGGTTTGAGCACAGCGCCTACGCGAGCTATGGCTATTCGCAGGATCAATATACCGATGTGCTTTCAGACACGTTTACGTCGAGCGGGTTTTTTACCAGTGATGGCGGGTTCAGTTATACCGATCTGCTGGGAGTGTCGATCGAAAACATCGTGTCTCCCGTGCCGCTTTATGCGGACCCCCTCGTTTCCTCGTCTGGCATCGTCCGTTCCGTGGATACCGGCTATGTGGATATCTTCCTTGATACGGTAGTTGGGCACACCCTGTCGCTGGTCGGCCAAATCGATACGGAAGCGCATGCTTGGGGGAATTTGCAAATGTATGCCTTGAGCGACTTCGCCTCGACTTTCGACGCGGAAGTGAGCTCCGTGATTCCCGGCGTGGAATTGGTGGGCTTGCAGGCTGGTGTGGCGGCGGTGCCGGAGGCCGACACCTGGGCCATGTTGCTGGCGGGCCTGGGGCTGGTGGGGTTCGCGGCCGGGCGGGGCAGAAGGAGATGACTTGCCGCGTTGTCGCATGATGAAAAAGAGCCGCTCTCGCGGCTCTTTTTTATCGTGTGTCCGCGTCCTGCCTCAAGCGGTGCGCTGCATCCTTCCGGATCACAGCAACTGGCCGTGCTCCCGGGTGTTGTGGAACTTCACCCGGGGCCAGCGCTCCTGGGCCAGGGCGAGGTTGACGGAGTTGTCGGCGAGATACACCAGGTTGTCGTCCACGTCCCGGGCCAATCTCATTTGTTGCGCCTTGACGAACTCCGCCAGGTGGGCGGCGTCGTCGCAGGTGACCCAGCGGGCGGTGTGGATGCCGGAACGCTCGAACACCGCGTCCACGCCGTATTCCGCCTTGAGCCGGTGTTCCACCACCTCGAACTGTAGCTGGCCCACCGCCCCCAAAAGCAAAGAACTGTCCACCAGGGGGGCGAACACCTGGATGGCGCCTTCCTCGCCCAGTTCGCGCAGGCCCTTGTTGAGCTGCTTGGACTTGAGGGGATCGCGCAGGCGCGCCTTGCTGAACAGGTCCGGGGCGAAGTAGGGGATGCCCTTGTAGGTGAGCAGCTCGCCCTCGGTGAGCACGTCGCCGATCTGCAATTGGCCGTGGTTGTGGATGCCGATGATGTCGCCGGCGAAGGCGTCTTCCATGCGCGAGCGCTCGTTGGCCATGAATACCACGGCGTTGGCGATCTTCATCTCCTTGCCGGTGCGCCGGTGCTTCACCTTCATGCCCGGTTGGTATTCGCCGGAGCAGACGCGGAAGAAGGCGATGCGGTCCCGGTGGTTGGGGTCCATGTTGGCCTGGATCTTGAACACGAAGCCGGAGAAGTTGGGTTCCGCCGGGGCCACCATGCGGCTCTCGCCGCTGGGTGTGATCGCTTCCCGAGGTTGGGGCGGCGGCGCCCAGTCGATCAGCGCCTGGAGGATCTCGCGCACGCCGAAGTTGTTGATGCCCGAGCCGAAGAACACCGGGGTCTGCTTGCCCTGGAGGAAGTCGTCCAGATGGAAGCTGGCGCCGGCGCCCTGGACCAGTTCGGTCTCGCCGCGCATCTGCTCGAACTCCTGGGGGCAGCCCGCGCGCAGGCGTTCGATCTCCTCGCCGCGCAGCACCTCCACCTCCTGGTCGGCGGACTCCGAACCCGGGGTGAAGCGCAACACTTCGTCCTTCAACAGGTGATACACGCCCTGGAAGCGCTTGCCCATGCCGATGGGCCAGGTCACCGGCGCGCAGTGGATCTTCAGCACCGATTCGATCTCGTCCAGCACCTCCAGGGGGTCGCGCACCTCCCGGTCCATCTTGTTGATGAAAGTGATGATGGGGGTGTTGCGCAGGCGGCACACCTCCAGCAGCTTGATGGTCTGGGCCTCCACGCCCTTGGCCGCGTCCACCACCATGACCGCCGCGTCCACGGCGGTGAGCACCCGGTAGGTGTCTTCCGAGAAGTCCTGGTGGCCGGGGGTGTCCAGCAGGTTGATGACGCAGTCGTCGTAGCCGAACTGCATCACCGAGCTGGCCACCGAGATGCCCCGCTGCTTTTCCACCTCCAGCCAGTCCGAGGTGGCGTGGCGGCCGCTTTTGCGCGCCTTCACCGTGCCGGCCATCTGGATGGCGCCGCCGAACAGCAGCAGCTTTTCCGTGAGGGTGGTCTTGCCCGCGTCCGGGTGGGAGATGATGGCGAAGGTGCGGCGCCGGGCGACTTCGCGGGCAATCTTGGTGGCGATGGGGGAGTCGGGGTTCACAGCGGTGGACTTTCTGAAACGATGAGGGAGCGCGCTGGCCGGCGATGGTTCGGGGCCGCGGGCAGCGTCTGCTCCCGGGGGTAAAAATCGGCGCGATCAGCCGTTCTGTTGGATGCCGGCGACTACCCAGCCGCGGCTGGCGTCCGCCGGGCGGGTCAGGTGCCAGATCTCGTCGAAGGGCGCCGGGGTGTCCGAGTCCTCGCGCAGCATGCCGTGGAAACGCACGCTGACGATCTGGCGCTGGTCTTCTTCCAGTGCTTCCAGGGTCTCGGCGTTGAGCATCTCCACCTCGGTTTGTTGCGTGGCGCCCTGGCGCTCGTCGATATCCAGCTTGATCTCGGCATACATCTCCGGCGTGGTGAATGCGCGGATGTCGTCCAGATTGCCGGCGTCGTTGGCGGCCTGCATGCGCAGGAAATTCACCTTGGCCTGGCGCGTGAAGGTCTCCGCGTCGAAGCCGGGCGGGAAGGGGGCGGGTGAAACATGGCCGGGTGCCGCCGTCGCCGCGACGCTGCCCGGCAAGGGGGCGAGGGGTTCCAGGC
>JBGSHR010000452.1:0-4493 GCA_041752155.1 Thiobacillaceae bacterium
AAGGAATACGCCCGCCTGGCGGTGGACCAGGCCCTGGTCAACCTGCGCGCCAAGCCCGCCCCGGCCGGCAACATGACCGTGGTGCTGGGTTCCGGCTGGCCCGGCATCCTGCTGCATGAGGCCATCGGCCATGGTCTGGAGGGCGACTTCAACCGCAAGGGCTCCTCCGCCTTCTCCGGCCGCATCGGCCAGCGCGTGGCGGCGGACGGCGTCACGGTGGTGGACGACGGCACCATTCCGGACCGGCGCGGCTCCCTCAACATCGACGACGAGGGCACGCCGAGCCAACGCACGGTACTGATCGAGAACGGCATCCTGCGCGGCTATATGCAGGACAGCATGAACGCGCGCCTGATGGGCATGGCCCCCACCGGCAACGCCCGGCGCGAGTCCTTCGCCCACCTGCCCATGCCGCGCATGACCAACACCTACATGCTGGCCGGCGACAAGGACCCGGCGGAGATCATCGCCTCGGTGAAGAAGGGTCTGTACGCGGTGAACTTCGGTGGCGGCCAGGTGGACATCACCAGCGGCAAGTTCGTGTTCTCCGCCGCCGAGGCCTACATGATCGAGGACGGCAAGATCACCTACCCGGTGAAGGGCGCCACCTTGATCGGCAACGGCCCGGACGTGCTCACCCGGGTCGCCATGATCGGCAACGACCTGAAACTGGACCCCGGCGTCGGCACCTGCGGCAAGGAAGGCCAGAGCGTGCCGGTGGGCGTGGGCCAGCCCACCCTGCGCATCGATGGTCTGACGGTGGGCGGCACCAGCTGAGCCACTTGCCTTAGCCCAAAAAAAAGCCGCGCCCTGAGACGCGGCTTTTTTCATGGGGCGCGGTGCTTATTCGACCACGCGCAGTTCCACGCGGCGGTTGGCGATACGGCCGGCCTCCGTTTCATTGTCGGCGATCGGCATGGATTCCCCATAACCCTTGGCGGTCAAACGACTGGCGTCGATGCCCTGGGACACGAAGTAGTCCACCACCGCCTCGGCGCGACGCTGGGAAAGATCCAGATTGTGCTCGTCGGTGTTGTTGCTGTCGGTATGACCGGCCACTTCCACCTTGACCTCCGGGTGTTGCTTCAAGGTCATGACGGCCTGGTTCAGGATGAGGATGGCATCGAAGCGCAGGTTGGCCTTGTCGTTGTCGAAATTCACGCCCTGCAATGCGCCCTGGAACAAGGAACAGCCCTTGCTATCCACCTTGTCGCCAGCCGGCGTGGCGGGGCACTGATCCAGGGCATTGACCACGCCATCGCCGTCAGCATCCGCTTCGCAACCTTCGGCATTGACCTTACGACCCACGGGGGTGGTGGGGCACTTGTCCAGGGCATCCACCACACCGTCGCCGTCGCCATCCAATTCGCAACCGACGCTATTCACCTTGCGGCCAGCCGGCGTGGTCGGGCACTGATCGAGACGATCGACGACGCCATCGCCATCCCCGTCCAGTTCACAACCCTTGCTGTTGACCTTGGCGCCCATGGGTGTGTTGGGGCAGTTGTCCTGGGCATCCACCACGCCATCGTGGTCGCTATCCATCGGCGCCGGGGTGGCCACCGGGGCGGGAGCGGGAGCAGGAACAACCTTGGGGGCCTCCGGTCCCGCACAGGGCGGATCGAACAGGCCCTTTCCGGGACAACCGATGGTCTTGTACAACTCGTAGCCGGTGGTCATACCGGAGGAACTGGCGGGATTGGCGGGGTCGTAATAAGGCGCCGCCTGGGCCGCGCCCGCCATGGCCATCAGCACGCAGAGGGAAAGGGATTTGATCTTCATTTTGTTCTCCAGGAAATTATTGCAATAAACCGAATACTTTCTCGACAACGCCCCCCGCATAGCGCTTGGGATCGATGCGTAGGGCATGTTCTTCAACCGCGATCATCTTGTAGATACCATCCACGGCCTTGCGATTGACATAGGCCTGCACAGTGGACAGCTCGCTCCTGATGCCCGCCAACTGCATCAGCTTCGCCGCTAGTGCATCGTAGGCACGGAGCAGATCGCTCTGCTCGGTCACGCTCTGAATCACGGGCATGAACTGTTTCGTGAGTTGCGCCTCGCTGGCCTTGCGGAAATAGGCCGTGGCCGCCCCATCGCCAGCGCCGAGGATGCCCTTGGCATCCGCCACGGCCATCTTCATCACCGCATCGAGCACCAGGGACTCGGCCTTGGGCGCCGCCGCTTCCGCGGCCCGGTTCATGGCCAGGATCAGGTCGTCCACCTTCCGGCCTTGACCCAAGGCCCGCAGTACCTTGTCCGCCTTGGCGAAGTTCTTGGGCAGGCCTATCTTGACGGCGGGGTTGTCGAAATAACCGTTCTGCTTGCCCAACGTGGCGAGGGCCGCCCGAGCCCCTTGGCTGAGGCTGTCGCGTAGGGCCTGGCCAGCCTCGGCGCCGGTAACGGACTCCCAGGTCAGGGCCCGAGCCCAGGGGGCCCAAGCAAGCACGGCGAATCCGGCAAGAAACTGTCGGCGCGTCAGGCTCATCGCTTCAGGGCATCCCGAATCTCACGCAACAACACGACCTCCTCGCTGGGCTCCGCGGGCGCGGGGGCAGGGGCGGCCTCTTCCTTGCGCTTCATGCGATTGATGGCCTTCACCGCCATGAAGATGGCGAACGCCACAATGGTGAAATCCACCACGCTGTTGATGAAGGCACCGTATTTGATCAGGGGAGCCCCGGCCTTCTCTGCGACCTCCAGGCTTTCGTAGGTCACACTGCTCAGATTCAGGTAGAAGTGATTGAAATCGACCCCGCCCAGCAGGGCGCCGATGGGCGGCATGATGACGTCCTGGACCAGGGAATTGACGATCTTGCCGAAGGCCCCGCCGATCACCACACCCACCGCCAGGTCCACCACGTTGCCGCGAACCGCGAATTCCTTGAACTCCTGAACAAACCCCATAACGCCCCCTCCTCGATCGTTGGCAACACGCGCTTGAACACAAGCTAGGCCATATCAAAACACAGGCCCGCAGCTGTCGCTATGCAATAGATCACACCTGCATGCCTATTCGACCTCAATCGCCACTCATGCCCGTAATGGTGATGCCGGCCTGGCCGGCAAACGTCAGCATGCGGTTGATGGAACGCACGGCCTTGGCCCCCACAGCGGGATCGACCCGGATTTCATTGTCCCCGGTCTCCAACACGCGCAGCAGGCCGCGCAGTCCGTTCATGGCCATCCACGGACAATGGGCACAGGACACGCAGCTGGCGCCAACCCCACCGCTGGGCGCCTCGATCAGGGTCTTGCCGGGCGCCAGTTCGTGCATCTTGTGGAAGATGCCGTTGTCGGTGGCGACGATCAGGACGGAGTTGGGCAGCTCGACGGCGGCGCGGATCAGCTGGGTGGTGGAGCCCACCACGTCGGCCAGGGCGATCACCACGGCGGGGGACTCCGGATGCACCAGCACCGCCGCGTCCGGATATTGCGCCTTGAGCGCGCGGATGCCTTCGGCCTTGAACTTCTCGTGCACCACGCAACTGCCCTGCCAGAGCAGCATGTCGGCGCCGGTGGTCTTCTGCACGTAGTCGCCGAGAAAACGATCCGGCGCCCAGATCAATTTTTCACCCCGGGCCTTGAGATGGGCCGCCACCTTGACGGCGATGCTGGAGGTCACCACCCAGTCGGCGCGCGCCTTCACCTCGGCCGAGGTGTTGGCATAGACCACCACGGTGCGCTCGGGATGGGCGTCACAGAAGCGGCTGAACTCATCCGCCGGGCAGGACAGATCCAGTGAACACTCGGCGCGCAGATCGGGCATCAGCACACGTTTTTCCGGATTGAGTATCTTGGCGGTCTCGCCCATGAAGCGCACACCGGCCACGATCACGGTACTCGACTTGGAGGCATGGCCGAAGCGGGCCATTTCCAGGGAATCGGAGACGCAGCCGCCGGTCTCCTCGGCCAGCTGCTGGAGATCGCCGGAGGTGTAGTAGTGGGCCACCAGCACCGCATCCTGCTCACGCAAGCGCTGTTTGATGCGCGCGAAGAGCTGTTCCCGCTCGCCGGGCTCCAGCACCTCCTCCTGCACGGGGGGCACATCGGTGACCGGGTGCGCCGGCGGGACCGGCACTGGGGAAACAAGGGAAGAGGGGCTGGTAGTCGGCATAGAGATGGCGCATTGAGCTGCGATCGGGTTGCTAGGTTGTAAGAGCCGGGCCGGGCGCCTGTCAAGCCGGGAACCGGGGCGGCGCGGCTGATAAACTCACGCCATGCGCCAATTGATCCTCGATATCCGCCCTGATGCCCCCGCCAGCTTCGGCAACTTCCTCCCAGGCCCCAACAGCGAGGCCGTCCTGGCCCTGCAAGACCTGGCCCGTCGCCAGGGACCGGAAGCTGTGATCTATATATGGGGCGAAACCGGGGTCGGCAAGTCCCACCTGCTGCGAGCCTGGGAGGAAGTTGCCGAAGCTGGCGGGGGCATCAGGGCGGATATCGAGGATCAATTGGCGCATGGCGTGAGTTTATCAGCCGCGCCGCCC
>JBGSHR010000453.1:0-26495 GCA_041752155.1 Thiobacillaceae bacterium
CGCGCAGGGAGGCGGCGAGGTTGTCGGCGGCGCGGGTGAGGCTGTCTGTTTCTGCTAGATCGGCGCTCTCGCGGGCGCCGCGCTGTAGGTTGGTGCGGCTGTTGCGGAGCTTGCCGGCGATACAGGCGCGGGCATGTTCCAGGCTGATGGCAGCGTCGCCCGCGGCCCGGTGCTGGGCCTGGCGCAGCAGGATGTTGCCGGAGACCGGGCCTTCCAGCCGGGCCTTGAAGCGGCCATGATCGTCCAGCAGCACCAGGGATTTCCCCTCGTCCGCCAGGCGGTGCATGAGCGCGGGGGAAACCATGACGTTGCCGAAGGTGACTAGGCCGGCGAGGTGGTGCAGCGGGACTTGCAGCTTCTTTTCCCGTTCCACGTCGATGCGCACGGTGGCGTTTTCCAGGTGCGCGTAGGCGTGGGGCGTCATGATGTAGAGGGTGTTTTGTAGGGTGTGCATGGCTATACTGTGTCTACGATTGTGTACAGGAGCGTGTCATGGACTTTGTTACCGTGCGTGAATTGCGGGCCGAGTCGGCCAAGGTGTGGGCCAAGATCGAGGCGGGTGAGGAGGTGGTGATTACCCGCAACGGCAAGCCGTTCGCCTTGTTGTTGAACACCAAGCCGGAGGAATTGGAGAGCATGTTGCGGGCGGTGCGGGGCGAGCGCTTCGCCACGACCCTGCGCAAGATGCAGGCTCACGCCGAGCAGCAAGGTTTGAGTGGCATGGCCATGGAAGAGATCAACGCCGAAATCGCCCTGGCGCGCAAGGAAAGACGTGAGCGGAATGCTGGCGGTCATTGATACCAACGTCCTGGTTTCGGCCGCCATCAATCGCGAAGGCGCGCCCGGCCAACTGGTCGCGAAGATTCGCACCCTGGAGCTGACGCCAGTGGTGAGCGCAGCCATCCTGGATGAATACGCGGAGGTACTGCGCAGGTCGCGTTTCAACTTTTCGCGGGATTGGGTGGATGAGTTGCTCGCGGATATGGAGGCCCTGGCGCTGCATGTTCGCCCCGCGACCATCGCCACCGCCAACCTGCCCGACCCCGACGACGCCCCTTTCATCGCCACCGCCCTGGCGGCGGGTTGTCCCGTCGTCACCGGCAATGCGCGCCACTTTCCCACAGATTGCGGCGTGGAAATCCTGAGCCCGGCGCAATACCTCTCCCAGCTCATCGGCTGATCTCCATGTCGTCAACCGAATAAAGCCCGGCGGCCAGTTGCGCCAAGCGGACCTTTTCGCCCAGCGCCTCGGGCTGGCAGATGTCCTTCAGCGAGCATTCCCGGCAGCGAGCGTCATTCACCGGCGGCGGCAACGTGGCGGAGGCGAGCATGGCGCGGATGGCGGCGGCGGTTTCCTCAACCAGCTGGCGCAGGTCGGGCGTGATCTCCACCTCGCGTCGACGGTGGCTGCTGGCGTGGTAGATGGCGCCGCGTGGCACGGGGCGGCCCAGCATTTCTTCCAGGCAAAGGGCCTGGCCGGCGAGTTGCAGATCGTCGTGGAGCTTCTTGCGCTTGGCGCCGTGTTTGAACTCCACCGGGAAGACGCCACCATCCGGGTGGAACTCCACCAAATCGGCCTTGCCGATGAGTCCCAGGCGGTCGGACCAGAGGGGCAGGGCGCGTTCCACCTTGACCCCGGCCTTCATCTCGTAGCCGGGCTCGTCCACCAGGTGGTGCACGGCCTGGCCCCTGGCGGTGTGGATGTTGTCGGCGAACGCCTGTTCCAGATGGATCAACCCGCATTGGCGCGGGCAGTAGGCCCAGTGCTCCAGGGCGGAGAGGGGGATGGGGTCGTCCTGGCTGCTTGCCATCGCTCAATCCAGAAGGCGATTCAGCAGTTCAGGCTGGGCGCCGCGTCCGCCTCGAAGTGGCAATGCACGGCATCGCGCACCTGGGCATGCAGCGTCTCAAGGTCATCCGCCTCGGTGAAGATGTCCGCGCCCACGGCACGGGCGACAAAGCCCCCCTCGGGGGCTTCTTCGACGATGAAGTGGATTTCGGTCATGGGGATAGCTCCTCTCACACGATGCGAATCAGTGTAACGCCGGCCGGCAGGCCTGCTTCCTCGATGCTCACTTCGTAATCGTCGAACCCGCGCGCCACTGCTACTCCGTCCTTGAGCTTCGGCTTGATCCGTTCAAACAGCGCATGTGCCGGCGCATTTCCCAGTTTCGATTCGTGCTTGAACACATAGAGTCCTCGCGTCGCCATCTCACCGCGTGCGGCGGAACGGTCGTGTTCGAACATCTGGCCGAGCGCCTGCCAGAGCAGCGTCAGGTCGTCTTCGCCAAATTGGGTTTGTTCGGCGAGGAAGGCGGAAACGAAGCCGTGCGCCATATAGAGGCCGTAGGGGATGGTGTGTTTGCGGCCTTGGATGCCAATTTGTTCTTCAATCGACTTGTCCTCTGTCCGCGCGGCACATACCGTGAGGGCGTGTTCCTGAGCAATGACGGGGTCGATGGAGCGGGCGAAGGTCAGTTGCACCGGACCGCGTACCTGGCCGCACTTTTGGTCGCCAGTAGACATGACCGCACCAAAAGTACGCACGTCGAAGAAGTTCTGGCACATCCAGTCGCGCGCTTTATTGACGTTGGCTTCGACGTCACTGCCTTTACGCTTCTTGTCCTTGCCGGATTTCTTCTCCGGTGTAGCCTCGGGTGCTGCTTCCGCAGCAACTGCGGCGACGGGTTCGTCCAGCTTCAGCGCGGAATAAGCGCGCTGATGTTGCAGATTGAGGATGGCCTTTTCGCGCACATAGATTTCAAAACGCTTCTCGCCGGGCGCCGGGTCGCGTTGATCCTGGTCGTGAGTGAGGGAGACGAAGTTGCGCACCTTGCGCTTCAGCGCCACATCGGTCACCAAACCGTTTCCGGTTTCCGCATCCATACGCGGCAGGTTGCCGGCATCGGGGTCGCCGTTGGGGTTGCCGTCTTTCACATCGAACAGCAGCACGAAGTCGTAGCGGTTGGTCAGGCTCATTGTTTGTCTCCCTCGGGGGTGTTGGAAGTTTCTGTTTCGGTTTCGGTTTTTGTGAAGAAATTCTGACGCTGGTGGTAATAGCCGAGGGCAAATTGGCCCTGGTCGGGCAAAGCAAGTTGGCGCGGAAAATCGTCCAAGCCCTGCATGATTTCGCCGATCAGCTTTTCCATCTGCACAGCGCGACCGTGATTGAGCTTGCCCAGATGATGGTTCTTCAGTCGCAGCAAGGTGGTGAACACGGAAACCGGCGTGCTGGAAGCCGCGCCGTAATAGCGATCCCGGATGGTAGCGTTGAGGCCGGGGCTGGCCTCTTCCTGGATTTTTTCCAGTACGGCGAACAGGCGGCCTAAGCGGTAGGCCGGGTTGAGATTGGCTGGATCGAGCATGGGCAGAAACTCCCTTTCGTTGGTGTTGGCACGACGGATAACACGGTTGAGGTAAGCCTTGATGGCGGCTGCGCGGGCGTAGGTGGGCTTCTGTTCCGCCCGGCAGCGCTGCACCGCCAGATTCAGCATCGGCGCCGGGTACGGCAGGTCTTCCAGAATGGCGCGCATGACCTCGCCGCCCAGATTGGGGGGAATGTTGTCCGCCTTGTTGAGTAGTGCCAGCCCGGTGAGCAGGCGAAACAGGGACAACTGTTCTGGCTCATGCGGGGCATGGACGATGCGGATGTCGTCGAAATGGCGCTTGATGCGCTTGGCCAGTTCAAGCGCGGTGGCGCTTTCCCAGAAGCGGATGGCGATGCGGGCGGCGTTGGGCGCCAAGCCGAGGACATGGAAGCGGGCATCCGCGCCGCCCAGCGCGAACTTGCCGGATTCGACGGCGGCATACAGTGCTTTCAGGGCGTCGGTGCCGCGGCTTGGATCGTCCTTGGGCGGTTCTCCGAATAAGTCGGGCACGGCAGTTTCCAGGTCGTGGGGCTCTTCCGCCCAGAACACGGTGGAGGTGTCGCCCACCTGCATGCGTTGGCGCGAATCCCGGGCCAGCAGGTGGTTGAGCGCGGTGGTGTAGGCGAAGACGGCGGCTTTGCCAATGGGGAAGTTGTAACCCTGTTGTTTGCCATAAGACGAAACAGACGGTATCGCCCCGGTATTTGCTGCAGATAAGGCGGCAGGCTTGTCGCATACACCTTTGATTTTTGGGTGGAGCCTAGCTATTTGCTGAATCTCGCCTGTAACGAGGCATAACCCAATAACCGATTCTCCATCAGTGTTCTCATCGGTTTGATCTGTATTGGCAATTGCGTTGCTGATGAGTGCCGCGATGGACACTTCATGAAATACCGGCCCGGATTCTCCAATTAGCGAAAAGGTGATATTTGCACCTGGAATCTTGAATAGCTCAGGGGCAGAAGGAGCATCTAAGACTTTCTGATACTCGCATCGCTGGTAGAACTTCAATACCGCTGACAACCCAACAGATTCCGGAGCGAAGGCTGAAAGAGCGCGTACTCGTGAAACAAATGAATCAAGCTGTCTTCTTGCTTTCTCGGGTGAGTCGGTCGGATCAGGTTCGCCGTTTGGCTTTCGCTTTCGTTCACCAAGGACGAAGCCATAGTGATCCCACAAACAGTTTGGCTTCTGCCATGAGTTAGTACCCGAACGAATTTCAGATTGAGGAACAAGGATTGCCTTCCCACGGCGATGAACGTCGCTCGTCATGTTTTTAAGTTGAATGAAGCTACCTGTTTCATCCAAAACGATGACAAAAGGAATTTCCTTGTGCTCCCACCCGGGCAGCGCTAGTTCTGCCCGTTCGTAGTAACGATTGAGCGCTTGCAGAATCATGACCGCACCTCATCACTGGACCAAGCCGGCACATTCACCACACCGTTTTCCATTTGGGCACGGAAGAATCGGGGCTGCGGGTCGGACGGTTTGGAAAAATCCAGGTCGTGCAGCATGAAACCCAGATCGCGGGTTTCCGCGATGGCCGGCGCCTCGGCTTCCAGGTCGCCGACCAACCGGAAGGCAGCGGCGAATTCCCGGCAGCCCAGATAGGGCTGGTTCACGCATTGGCCCTTGCCGACGCGGCGCTCGAACATTTCCTGGAACTTAATCGGCGTGTTGTCCGGCGCGGCGCCCGGCAACACTTCCAGATCGGCATGGATGCGGTAGGCCACATCGCGCAGGAACAACCCGGCGCGCTGCTGGCGTTCATCCTCGATATACAGCGCCAGATCGCCCGCGCCGTTCTTCATCGCGGTTTCCACGTTGCGGCTGGATACCACGCCGGAGACCTCGTTGCGTCGCAGGTTGATCCAGCGTATCGGCTTGAGTACTTCGATCTTGCGGATATGCCAGCGGATCGCCGGTTTCCACAAGATGGCCTCGAAGCAGGCGCGCGCGGCGGAAGGCGTCATCACGTCGTAGCTGACCCGCTCGACTTTCATTTCCGGGCGAGTGAAGCAGGCGTAGGGGCCGGTTAGTTCGAGACAGTAGGTTTTCATGGTGATCCCCCTTTGTGATTGTTGTCCGCTCAAATGGCCAGCGTTCGCAAATGGCCTGCCTTGCCATAGGCCAGAATCTTGGCGTCGGCTGTGGCCAATTGCATGTCGTGGATGCGCGCTGAAGCAATCAGGAAGCGGTCTGCCGGGTCGCCGTGGCACTCCGGAGGTAAACGTGTACTTTCCAGCGCGCTTGCCATATCCAATGACAGTTCCCGTATGCCAGTCAGCGTGATGACACGGCGCAGCCATTCATCGACCGGTTGGGACAGGTTGAGTCTTCTTTTTGCGACCAGCATGCCTATTTCCCAAACAGTAATGCTGGAAAAAAACATGGAACGGCTGGTTCGTGCGGCCTCCAGTGATTCCAGCACCTGCGCGCCGAGCGGCTTACCCCCGGCTTCCGCATACCAGAGCAAGGTATGCGTATCCAACAAGACACCGCTCATGTTTTGCTCCCCGTATGCGGATCTCCTGAAAGGCCTTGGTAAAGGTCATCTTCGTCACCACTCTCGGCAGACCAGGTTTCGTCGATAGGAGACATGATGTCACCGAGAAAAGTGACCGTTCCTTGCATGCAACCGTACTGACTGGCTGGCGCTTCCATTTCTATCGGCACCAGCTTGACCAGCGGCTTCCCACGCTTGGAAATAATCAGCGGCTCGTGGGTTTCGGCGACCTGGTTCATGAGTTGCAGGCACTTGGCCTTGAATTCGGCTGCGTTGATGTTCATGGCGATTCCTTTGTGACCATATTAAGTGGTCATGTTATGCCGCAACACGTCACGAAACAACCCAAGTGGAAGCGGGCATGGACGGGGCATCGCCATGCAACAGCCCGAGTACAGGGTGATAAAGCATATCGCTGACCTGCACGAACAACCCTGGCATCACCTCTTCAACAGCCTCCTGTTCCAGCAATTTCACGGCTTCCCTGCGATGAATATTCACCGTGTAACGCTGCAGCTTGCGCATCAGCCAGCGTGCCGGGCCGTCTTTGCGCAGGGTGGCGAGCAACAAATCAACCGACTCTTCAGCGCAATCCGGGTCGCAGTAGCGAACGATGACCGGCGCGCTGTCTTCGTCCTGGATGAGCTTGAATTTTTCGGCGGCGGTGCGGAAGTTCACCGCCAGACTTGAGCCATCGACCTTGAGCAGGCCGGCGATGTCGTGTTCGTCCAGCTTGCAGGCGTAATAAAGCTGTTCGAAGTAGCGGGCGAACAGCGCCCGTTCCAGCGGGTTTCCTTCGATGCCATGCAGCACGCTGCGGCAAGCGTCTTCGCCTTTGCGCAGCAAACCGGGCGGCGCGGGTTTGGGGGCGATGAACACGACCACTTCGCCTTTTGCCAACCGCCCTTCCCGATTGCACCGCCCCGCCGCCTGGGCGATGGAGTCCAACCCGGCCAGCGCCCGGTAGACCACGGGGAAATCGACATCGACGCCGGCTTCCACCAGTTGCGTGCTGATCACGCGGGTGGGAATGCCGGCTTTCAGACGTGCCTTGATCGAGGCGATGATTTGCGAGCGATGCGCGCCGCACATCAGCGCGGATAGATGCAGCGTGCCTTCCGGCATGCGTTGCCAGAGTTCGCGCGCATCGTTGCGGCGGTTGACGATGGCGAGCGCGGAGTCGTGTCCACCGAGTTCCCGCGCCAGAGTGTCCCAGTCGGTCGGGCTGTTCCAATTGGTGGGCAGGCGCACGTGGACACGTTCCAGGGCGCGGTAGAGGGCGTCCGGGTCGGCCACGATCTCGCGCACGTTTTCCAGGCCGCGCAAGTTCTGCTTGGCGTCGAAATATTCCCGCGTGCTCAATGCCGGCTGGGTGGCGGTGGAGAGCACCACAGTCACACCGTAGTGGCGGGTGAGCAGGTTGAGTACGTCGAGGATGGGTTGCAGGAATTCCGGCGGCAAGAGTTGCGCTTCGTCCAACACCACGACGGAATCGACGATGTTATGCAGTTTGCGGCAGCGAGAGGTTCTGGCGGCGAACAGGGATTCGAAGAACTGGACGTTGGTGGTGACGACGATGGGCGCGTCCCAGTTTTCGCAGGCCAGGCGGCTCTTGTTGTTTTCCTTGCCGGGATCGGTCTCGGCATTGCTGTGATGCTCGATGACGGCCTCGCCAAAAATGCCCCGGAAGATGTCGGCCGTCTGTTCGATGATGCTGGTGTAGGGGATGACGTAGATGATCCGGCGCTTGCCGTGGCGGCGAGCGTGCTCCAGCGCGAAGGCCATGCTGGAAAGTGTTTTGCCGCCGCCGGTAGGCACGGTGAGGGAGAACAGTCCGGGGGCTTCGCCGGCTTTCGCGCGGCATTGGGCGAGGATGTCGGCGCGTAGCTGGTTGACTGGTGTGTGGGTGGCGTTGGCCGCGAATGCCGCCATGTGTCGGTCGAACTGAACGAGCAGATCGGCGATTGCCGGCCACTGGCCGCGTTGTTCGACCCTGGCCGGATTCATGTATGCCTCGGTATCCAGAAAGTCGGCATCCACCAGGCAGGAGAACAGCAACCGTAACCAGAGCGCGAAACCGGTGCTGCCGCCAGGGATGCTGCGCAGATCGGGTTTGAAAGCGCCGGGGTCAAGGATATTGATGGGAGGGTTAGCCGCCAGGGCTTCGTCCAATTCCTCTCTGCTGTCCGGCTTGTTCAGACGTTCGTTCAGCCCGCTGTGCCAATCGTCCAGCCCGGCATGGTGGCCGGCGATGAGATAGGCCAACACACGGCCGGTTTCCTTGAACGTATCGCAAGCGAGCAGGGCGCCTGCGGTGGAGTGGGGCGCTTTGCCAGCCTCGCCCTTGATATGGGCATCCGCCTCGAAGCCGCTGGCGAGCCGGATATATCGTTGGAAACGAGGACGGTATTTGCCCAGGTCGTGCCAGAGGCCGGCGAGGTATGCCCATTCCGCGCACTTCAAGGGGACGGCAAAAAGCGCGGCGAGCTTTGCAACACCTTGCAAGTGTTCGGCCAAATCATGGGGTGATCGCCAGTTGCCGTCTTCGTCTGTAGCGGCGTGGGCAATGGGGCGAAGCGTGTCGGACATGGTGCCTCCCTTTCTGATTCTGGATTCTGGCATTGCCCATGGCTCATGGGGTGAGCCAGGTGAAATAGGCCACATCGCAGGATCTTCCGGGCGTTTTGTGTGTTTTTTGAGGCGGCCCTTGCCTGTTTCGTGAGTTTCAGCGGGGGGTGTTGCATGCTCCAATTTCTTTCCGCGTCGCGTGTCTAGGCGCTGCTGGCGGGTTGAAATGGCTTCCCTTCTCCGCACGTGTCGGGGAGATGAGGGACTTCGTCATGCTGGCCCAGGAAGTGGATGGTGCCGTCCAGAAAGGATGCGCGCTAGGTGAGTTGCATTGCCCTTGTGAATAAGGACTACGCCAACTTAGAGCGTCTGCTTCTGCCTGCTTTACTCCGGCGCTTCCTCGGCCTCGCGGCGCATGGCTGGGCGCTTCTCTACCTTGACCCCCAGTTGCATCGCGTTCTGTTGCCGGACCAGGTGCAACTGGGCCACCTTGCCGGGAGCCAGGGCGGCGATCAGGTTGAGTAGGGACGAGGAATCGGCCACTGGATGGCCGCCCACCGCCACCAGGACGTCGCCGGGACGGATGCCCGCCCGGTCGGCGGGGCCGCCGCGCAACACCCCGGCGATCAGGGCGCCTTCGGTGGATTTCAGGCCGAAGGAATCGGCGATTTCCGGCGTGATCTCCTGCACTTCGATGCCCACCCAGCCCCGTGTGACGGCGCCGTGGGCGATGATTGCCTCCATGACCTGGCGCACGATGGAGACCGGGATGGCGAAGCCGATGCCCAGGTTGCCGCCGGAACGGGAAAAGATGGCGGTGTTGACGCCCACCAGGTTGCCGCCGCCGTCCACCAGGGCGCCGCCCGAGTTGCCGGGGTTGATGGCGGCGTCGGTCTGGATGTAGTTCTCGAAGGTGTTGATGCCCAGGTGGCTGCGTCCCAGGGCGGAGACGATGCCCATGGTGACGGTCTGGCCGACGCCGAAGGGGTTGCCGATGGCCAGCACTACGTCGCCCACGCGCAGGCTTTCCGGTTTTGCGAAGGTGACGGCGGGCAACTTGCCGTTGGAAACCTTCAGTACAGCCAAGTCGGTTTCCGGGTCGGTACCCACCAACTTGGCTTCCAGGGTCTTGCCGTCCGGCATGGCTACCTGGATTTCGTAGGCGGCTTCGATCACATGGTGGTTGGTGAGGATGTAGCCGTCCCCACTGACGATGACTCCCGATCCCAGGCTGGAGACGCGTTGGGGCCGATTGTTCGCGTTGAAGCGATCGCCAAAGAAGCGCCGGAACACCGGGTCGTCCATGAATGGGGTGCGCGGCGTGTGTATTTTCTTGCTGGTGAAGATGTTGACGACCGAGGGACGCGATTTCGCCGCTGCGTCGGCAAAGCTGGAGAGGGGCGCCGCCGTGCCGCCGCCCGCCACTTCGTGGATGGTGATGGCGCCGCCATTGAATGGCAGCAGTCCGGGGATGAGCCGATCCAGAACGAGCAGGGCGGCGGCCACCACAGCCACTGCCGCCACGGTTTGCGCAAATACGAACCAAGCCTTTTTCATGCCGGAAAACCCTATGTGAATGCGCGAGAATTCTAGCGCAGGCAAGTTGTTATCAACCGAGGCCTTTAAGTCCTGGGACATTTATCTGTAAAATGCCGGCTTTTGTCAGGCTGGCAAAGTTGTGTACCCGACCGGAATGTCCGGATTTGCTGGTTAAGATTTCCATCCCTCAGGCAGGACAGATGTTATGAGCGATATAAGCGTTGACGGTTCCAAGCGCCGCTTTTTGGTGACCATGACTTCGGCGGTGGGCGGCGTGGCCGTTCTGGGTGTTGCATCGCCCTTTGTAATGAGCATGATGCCGAGCGCACGGGCCAAGGCCGCCGGCGCCCCGGTGGAAGTGGATTTGTCCAAGGTCGAGCCGGGCATGCTGATCGCCGAGGAGTGGCGCGGCAAGCCGGTGTGGATTGTGAACCGCACCAAAGAGATGCTGGATATGTTGGCCAAGCACGACGACAAGCTGACCGACCCGGGTTCGGAAAATACCGCCCAGCAGCCCGAATACTGCAAAAACCCCACCCGCTCCATCAAACCCGAATACCTGATCGTGGTGGGCATCTGCACCCACCTGGGCTGCTCGCCCACCTTCCGCAAGGAACTCGGGCCCGCCGACCTGGGCGCCGATTGGCCGGGCGGCTGGTTCTGCCCCTGCCACGGCTCTCGGTTCGACCTGGCAGCGCGCGTATTCAACGGTTCTCCGGCCCCGACCAACCTGGTCATCCCACCCCATAAGTACCTGTCTGAGACCAAGGTGCTGATCGGTGACGACCAGGGCGCGGCCGCCTGATCTCGAAGGGGAGACTTTAGCAATGCAAAAACTACTGAACTGGGTGGACGAGCGTTTCCCGCTCACCACCTCCTACAAGGCGCATCTGTCCGAGTACTTCGCGCCCAGGAACTTCAACTTCTGGTACTTCTTCGGTTCCCTGGCGCTGCTGGTGCTGGTGATCCAGATCGTGTCCGGCATCTTCCTGACCATGCATTACAAGCCGGATGCGGCGATGGCCTTCGCCTCCGTCGAGTACATCATGCGCGACGTGGACTGGGGCTGGCTGATCCGCTACATCCATTCCACCGGCGCTTCCATGTTCTTCGTGGTGGTGTACCTGCACATGTTCCGGGGCCTGATCTACGGTTCCCACCGCAAGCCGCGGGAGCTGATCTGGATCTTCGGCGTGATCATCTATCTGGTGCTGATGGGCGAGGCCTTCATGGGTTACCTGTTGCCCTGGGGGCAGATGTCCTACTGGGGCGCCCAGGTGATCGTCAACCTGTTCGCCACCGTGCCCTTCATCGGCGGCGATCTGTCCGAGTGGATCCGCGGCGACTACGTGATCGGCGATGCCACCCTGAACCGCTTCTTCGCCTTCCATGTCATCGCCCTGCCCCTGGTGCTGCTGGGCCTGGTGGCCGCGCACCTGGTGGCGCTGCACGAAGTGGGCTCCAACAACCCGGACGGTGTCGAGATCAAGAAGCTGAAGGGCGCGGACGGACATCCCCTGGATGGCATCCCGTTCCACCCCTACTACTCGGTCAAGGACATCCTGGGCGTGGTGGTGTTCCTGATGGTGTTCTCCGCCATCGTGTTCTTCGCCCCGGAGATGGGCGGCTACTTCCTGGAAGCCAACAACTTCATCCCGGCCGATTCGCTCAAGACCCCGCCCCATATCGCTCCGGTCTGGTATTTCACGCCTTACTACGCGATCCTGCGCGCGGTGCCGCCGATCCTGGGGTCCCAGTTCCCCGGCGTGGCCGCCATGGGTGTGGCGGTGCTGATCTTCTTTGCGCTGCCCTGGCTGGATAGATCCCCGGTGAAGTCCATCCGCTACCGGGGTCCCAAGTTCAAGATCGCCCTGACTCTGTTCGTGCTGGCCTTCATCGGCCTGGGCATCCTGGGCGTGCTGCCGGTGACCGATCTGTACACCTGGATCTCCCGCGTGTTGTCGGTGGTCTACTTTGCCTTCTTCCTGCTCATGCCCTGGTACACCAAGCATGATTCTTACAAGCCGGTTCCGGAAAGGGTGACCGACAAATGAAAACGAACAACGTGAGTTTCGCCCAAAAGCTGTTTTTTCTGATCCTCGCGCTGCCCACTCTGGCCTTGGCCAACGTTGGAGCGCTCCACCTGGACAAGGCGCCTGTCAACGTCGATGACAAGGAGTCCCTGCAACGTGGCGCACGGGTGTTCGTGAACTACTGCCTCAGCTGCCACAGCGCCGGCTACATGCGCTACAACCGCATGCAGGACTTCGGCCTGAGCGAGCAGCAGATCAAGGACAATCTGCTGTTCGCGGCGGAAAAGCCTGGCGAAACCATGCATATCTCCATGAATGCCAAGGACGCCAAGGCCTGGTTCGGTGCCGCGCCGCCTGATCTGTCGGTGATTACCCGTTCGCGCGGTTCGGATTGGGTTTATACCTATCTGCGCGGCTTCTATCGGGACGACAGCCGCCCCACAGGTTGGAACAATACCGTGTTCGACAAGGTCGGCATGCCCCATGTCCTGCACGACCTGCAAGGCCAGATGGCCCCGGTTTATCGCACCGAGAAGGGTGAGGATGGCCGTGAGCACGAGGTTCTCGAGTCCATGCAGCTGGTGCAGCCGGGCAAGATCACCCTGGCCGAATACGATGCCTTGGTGGGGGATCTGGTGAACTACCTGACCTGGATGGGCGAACCGTCCCAGAGCCAGCGCAAAGGAATAGGTTTGGCCGTGCTCCTGTTCCTGGGGGTGTTTTACGTTGTAGCCTTCTATCTCAAGAAGGAATTCTGGAAGGACGTGCACTAAAGCACGGGAGCTGATCGTTCATGATGATTCTGTATTCAGGCACTGCCTGCCCATTTAGCCAGCGCTGCCGCATTGTCCTGTACGAGAAGGGCATGGACTTCGAGATCAAGGACATCGATCTCCACGAGAAGCCCGATGAGGTTGCGGTGATGAACCCCTACAACCGTGTGCCTATCCTGGTCGAACGGGATCTGACCCTGTACGAGTCCAACATCATCAACGAATACATCGACGAGCGCTTCCCGCACCCCCAGCTCATGCCGGCAGACCCGGTCATGCGCGCGCGGGCCCGTCTGTTTCTGCACAACTTCGAGCATGACCTGTTCTCTCATATCCACGATATCGAGCACGGCACGCCCAAGGTGGCCGAGAAGGCACGCGCCATCGTGCGGGACAACCTGACTCAGATCGCGCCCATCTTCACCAAGCAGAAATACATGCTGGGTGAGGAATATTCCATGCTGGATGTGGCGATTGCCCCCTTGTTGTGGCGTTTGGAGCACTACGGCATCCAACTGCCCAAGCAGGCCACGCCTCTGTTGAAATACGCAGAGCGGCTTTTCTCCCGGCCCGCCTTCATCGAAGCGCTGACGCCGGTGGAAAAAGCCATGCGCAAGTGAGTCGGATTCCGCAACATCCTTACTTTCTGCGCGCCCTCTACGAGTGGTGCGTGGACAGTGGACATACCCCTTACCTGACGGTGCGCGTGGATCATCGCACCCAGGTGCCCCAGGGTTTCGTCAAGGATGGCGAGATCGTACTGAATATCGGCCCCAGCGCCGTGCGCAACATGCACATGGACAACGACTGGGTGACTTTCTCCGCGCGTTTCGGCGGCGTCTCTCATTCCATCGAGGTGCCGATTGGCAACGTGTTGGCCATCTATGCCCGGGAGACCGGGGAGGGGATGAGTTTCGCGGAAGCGGACCTACCGCCCCAGATGCCGGCCACCGAGGAGGCCTCCGGCAATCAGGCCGAATCCCCCGCGCCGGGCACGGACGAACCACCGCAACCCCCGCGCGGCAAGCCGCAACTCAGGGTCGTCAAATAGGCTCGTGTTCGCTGCGGCACTCGCAGTCCGGCCGATATAATTTCCCTATGCCGGCATAGCTCAGTTGGTAGAGCAACCGCCTTGTAAGCGGTAGGTCCCCAGTTCGAATCCGGGTGCCGGCACCAGTTCATTGCCCAGTCAGCCAGGCCTTCCGGTCTGGCTTTTTCATTTGGCGCTTGTCCGCTGAATCCTTGAATCAGGCGATTCAGCCTGCCGTTTCCACCATCAGACGCTTCATCTCCCTCACGGCGTTTTCCCAGCCCACGAACAGGGCCTGGGCGACGATGGCGTGGCCGATGTTGAGTTCCTCCACGCCGGGGAGAGCGGCGATGGCTTGGACGTTGTGGTAGTGCAAGCCGTGGCCGGCGTTGACGGCGAGGCCGAGTTCCAGGCCCTTCTCCACAGCGGCGCGGATGCGTGCCAGTTCCTGGGCGATGTCGATCGGAGTCTCCACCTCGGCGAAGCGGCCGGTGTGGATTTCCACCACCGGGGCGCCGGCGGCCCGGGCGGCTTCCAGTTGATGGGCCTCGGCGTCGATGAACAGGGAGACGCGTATACCGGCCTGGGCGAAAACCTGACAGGCCGACTTGATCTTCTCGAACTGGCCGGCCACGTCCAGGCCGCCCTCGGTGGTGAGCTCCTGGCGCCGTTCCGGCACCAGGCAGACGTCCTGGGGGTTGACCTGCAGGGCGATGCCGATCATTTCCTCGGTAACGGCCATCTCCAGGTTCATCTTGGTCTGCAGCAGAGCGCGCAAGGTGTGCACGTCAGCGTCCTGGATGTGGCGCCGATCTTCGCGCAGGTGCAGGGTGATGGAGTCGGCACCGGCGGATTCCGCCAACAGGGCGGCCTGGACCGGGCTGGGGTAGCGGGTGCCGCGGGCCTGGCGCAGGGTGGCCACGTGGTCGATGTTCACGCCGAGTTTGATCATTTTTGGATTTCTCACCACAGAGACACAGAGGCACAGAGAAGGGCAAAGTCACGGCAGGCTGCGAGTGTTCCTTGGTTTGCCCGCGGGTAAGTCAAGCCACGTTCAGTCGCCGATGGCTTTTCCTCCGTGCCTCTGTGTCTGTGTGGTGCAAGGGGGTTTTTAGGGTTCATAGTTTTTGCAGG
This sequence comes from Thiobacillaceae bacterium, assembly GCA_041752155.1. Taxonomy (GTDB): domain Bacteria; phylum Pseudomonadota; class Gammaproteobacteria; order Burkholderiales; family Thiobacillaceae; genus PFJX01. Next base: position 14,952 of record JBGSHR010000453.1, read on the forward strand.
TCGATGAGGAGTTGCCGGGTGGCCAGCGGTTTGTCACCCAGGTAGTGAGCCAGGAGCGCGCGCATGAGGAGTTTACCTCCGGCCAGGGTGGTGGGGTTGGACAGGTCGCCGGCGGCCAGGTCGAGCAGGGTCTGGCCGGCATAGCCGGTCTCATCCCGGCCCAGGGGGGTTACGCCCACCCCCGCCTGGTAGCCGTAGTGGCGCGCGGGGTCGAGCTCGCCGCCGTCGGCTCGATGGCCCAGGGGTTGGGCATAGCCCAGTTCCGACAGCAGGTCGAGTTCGAAGCGGCGCAATACCGGTTCCATGTCCGGTTGCACGTTCAGGGCGGCCAGGGTGGCGCTGTAGTGGTCGAACAGGGTCTCGTGGGAGTCGCCTTCGGGCAGGAGGCGCAGCAGCAGTTCGTTGAGATAGAAGCCGCACATGAGGGCATGGCCACGCAGCATCAGGCTGCCGCCCTGCCATTCCGCTCCGTGCAGGGTGCGCAATTGGCCCTTGCCGAACCAGGACAGGGCCAGGGGCTGGAACGGGATCAGGCGGGCCTTGATGCCGGAACTCTGGCGCCGGGCGCCCCGGGCCACCAGGCCGAGGCGTCCGTGATGACGCGAGAGTACATCGACGATGAGACTGGTTTCGCGCCATGGCCGGGTATGCAGAACGAAGGCGACTTCGTCGTCGATGCGCTCACTCATGGTCCTATCAGGCGTTGTTCAGACGCCTGCCTCTCCCCAACCCTCTGCAGCGGAGGGAGAAAGCCGCTCATTCATAGCCGAACTGCTTGATGAGCCGGACGTCGTCGGCCCAGCCGCCTTTCACCTTGACCCACAGGGTCAGGAATACCTTGCGGCCGAACAGCTTTTCCATGTCCTGGCGCGCCTCACTGGCGATGCGCTTGATGTGCTCGCCGCCCTTGCCCAGGACGATGGGCTTGTGGGTGTCGCGTTCCACCCAGATCACCGCGGCGATACGGAACAACTCGCCTTCCTCCTCGAAGCTTTCCACGGTGACCGCCACGGCGTAGGGGATCTCGTCGCCGGTGAGGCGAAACACCTTCTCCCGGATAATCTCGGCGGCCAGGAAGCGGGACGAGCGGTCGGTGACGTCGTCCTCGGCGAACCAGGGCTCGCCTTCCGGCAGGTAGGGCTTGAGGATGGCGGGGAGGCGCAAGGCGTCCTTGTCCTTTTCGGCGCAGAGAGGAACGATCTCGGCGAAGCGGAACTGGCCGGACACGGATTGCAGATAGGGCAGCAGGGCGGTCTTGTCGGCCACTGTGTCGATCTTGTTGACTACCAGGATGACCGGTTTGTCCCTGGGGAGGAGTGAAATCACGCGCTGATCGGCGGGGGTGAACTTCATGGCCTCCACCAGCCACAGCACCACGTCCACCTCGGCCAAGGCCTGGGTCACGGCCCGGTTCATGGCCTGGTTCAGCTTGTTCTTGTACTGGGTCTGGAAGCCCGGGGTGTCGGCGAAAATGAACTGGGCGTCGGCCTCGGTGCGTACTCCCAGGATGCGGTGGCGCGTGGTCTGGGGCTTGGATGAGACGATGCTGACCTTGGCCCCCACCAGGGCATTGACCAGGGTGGATTTACCCACGTTGGGACGGCCCACTACCGCGATGACGCCGGTACGAAATCCGGGTACTCCGGTATGAAGTTCGCTATTCAAGTCTTTTCCAATTGGTTGAGCGCGGCCTCGGCCGCCATCTGTTCCGCCGCCTTGCGGCTGGGGCCCTGGCCCTGGGTGACCAGTTTGAGGGCGTCGATGCGGCATTCCACATGGAAGGTCTGGGCGTGGGCCTGGCCGGCGGCCTGCACCAGGGCGTAGCTCGGCAGGCCGTGGCGCCGGGGTTGCAGCCACTCCTGCAGGCGGGTCTTGGCATCCTTGGCCTGCATGGCGGGGTTGATGGCGTTCACCTTGGCCGCGAACAGGCGCTCGATGATGCCTTGGGCGGTGTTGAAGTTCTGGTCCAGCAAGGCCGCGCCGAACAGGGATTCCAGGGCATCCGCCAGGATGGATGGGCGCTGGGCGCCGCCGCTTTTCTGCTCGCCTTCCCCCAGGCGCAGGAAATGTCCCAGGCCCAGGGTCTGGGCGACCTCGTGCAGGGAGTCCTGATTCACCAGGTTGGCGCGCAGGCGGGACAGGCGTCCCTCGGGCAGGTCTGGAAAGCGCTGGTAGAGCATCAGGCCGACGACGCAGTTGAGCACGCTATCACCCAGGAATTCCAGGCGCTCGTAGTTGTCGGCGCCGTAACTGCGGTGGGTCAGGGCCTGGGTCAGGAGTTCGCGCCGGCCCCAGATATGGCCCAGCCGGGATTCCAGTCGGCTGGTGTCTACGCTCATGACTTACTTGGTGGTGGCCTCTGGCTGGAATTCCATAAGAAGGTGCACCGCGCCGATGAAAGGCGTCTTGACGGAGAACTCGGTGGACAGGTGGACCCCGTTGGGAACGCGTTCGATTTCAATGTCCTCATGGCCGACCACCGCGACGTTGTTCATGCGCAGGTCCTTGGCCAGGCGCATGCGGATCTCGCTATCCTTGATGTCGTTGATGTCGGGCTGAGCGGCGATCTGTTGCAAGACGCGCTGGACCAGCCAGTAGTCGGTGTAGGCCGGTGCGACCCGGGCCGCGCCATAAAGGATGAAGCCCAGGATGAGCAGTAAGACCAGCAGACTGGCCAGGGTGACGCCGCGCTGATGTTTCATGGTTTACCTCACTCGATGGAATGGCCGATGCGTTCGGGTTTGGAGAAGGATTTGAGCATATTCAGGAAGTCGTCGAAATTCCACCAGACAAAAAATGCCCGGCCGACGATGTTCGCATCCGGGACGAAGCCCCAGTAGCGGGAGTCGTTGGAGGCGTCCCGGTTGTCGCCCAGCATGAAGTAGTGGCCGGCCGGCACGGTGCATTTGAAGCCGTTGTCGTTGTAGCTGCAGTTTTCCCGATAGGGGAAGTTGCCATCCACCTCGTAGACCCGTATCGGCGGTTCGTCCTGTAGGGTCATGGCGATGTGCCTGTGTTTGCCCAGCTGTTCCTGCCACATGTCCCCACGCACATAGTTGAGGCCGGAGGCGGTGTACTCGAACTTGCCGTCCGGGGCGTAGCTGCTGGGCTGGCCGTTGATGGTGAGACGCTTGTCTTTGTATTCCACCACGTCGCCCGGGGTGCCCACCACGCGCTTGATGTAGTCCAGGGAAGGATCCTTCGGGTAGCGGAATACCATCACGTCGCCGCGTTGGGGGTCATTCAGGGCGATGATTTTCTCGTTGATCACCGGCAGGCGGATGCCGTACTCGAACTTGTTCACCAGGATGAAATCGCCGATCAACAGGGTGGGCAGCATGGAGCCGGAGGGGATCTTGAACGGTTCCACCAGGAAAGATCGCAGCAGGAAGACGATGAGGATGACCGGGAAGAAGCTCTTGGAGTAGTCCACCAGCATGGGCAGCTTGGCTTCCTGGGCGCGGCCCTTGCCGGTGAACAGGGCGTCGATCAGCCAGATGCCGCCGGTGACCACCAGGGCGATAAACAGAATGAGGGCGAAATTCACTTATTTGTCTCCAACTTGCAAAATAGCCAGAAAGGCCTCCTGGGGTATTTCCACATTACCCACCTGCTTCATGCGCTTCTTGCCTTCCTTCTGCTTCTCCAGCAATTTCTTCTTGCGCGTGATGTCGCCACCGTAGCACTTGGCCAGCACGTTCTTGCGCAGGGCCTTGACCGTCTCGCGGGCGATGATGTGGGCGCCGATGGCGGCCTGCACCGCCACATCGAACATCTGGCGTGGGATAAGTTCGCGCATCTTGCTCACCAGCTGGCGGCCCCGGTACTGGGAAGTGGAGCGGTGCACGATCAGGGACAGGGCGTCCACCTTCTCGCCATTCACCAGCACATCCAGCTTGACCAGATCGTCGGCGCGGAATTCCTTGAACTCGTAATCCAGGGAGGCATAGCCCCGGCTGGTGGATTTCAGCTTGTCGAAGAAATCCAGCACCACCTCGTTGAGGGGCAGGTCGTATTTCAGCATCACCTGGCGCCCCATGTACTTCATGTCCACCTGGTTGCCCCGTTTCAGGTTGCACAGGGTCATGACGTTGCCCAGGTACTCTTCCGGCACCAGGATGCTGGCGGTGATGATGGGCTCCCGCACTTCTTCGATCTTGGACTGGTCAGGCAGGCGGGCAGGGTTTTCCACGTCGATCACGCTGCCGTCCTTCATCACCACTTCATATTCCACCGAGGGGGCGGTGGTGATCAGGTTCTGGTCGTATTCCCGTTCCAGTCGTTCCTGCACGATGTCCATGTGCAAGAGACCGAGGAAGCCGCAGCGGAAACCGAAACCCAGGGCCTGGGAGGTCTCGGGCTCGAACTGCAGGGCGGCGTCATTGAGTTGCAGCTTGGTGAGGGCGTCGCGCAGGTTGTCGTAGTCGTGGGACTCCACCGGATACAGGCCGGCGAATACCTGGGGCTTGATTTCCTTGAAGCCGGGCAGGGGCTCGCTGGCGGGGTCGGTGGCCAGGGTGAGGGTATCCCCCACCTTGGCGTGTTTCAGTTCCTTGATGCCGGCGATGATGAAACCCACCTCGCCGGCGGCAAGTTTGGGACGCGCCAGGGACTTGGGCGAGAACACGCCCAGGCTTTCCACCAGGTAGTCGTTGCCGTTGGCCATCAGGCGGATCTTGTCCTTCTGTTTGACCTCGCCGTCCACCACCCGCACCAGCATCACCACCCCCACGTAGTTGTCGAACCAGGAGTCGATGATCAGGGCCTTGAGGGGGCCGGTTTCGTTGCCCCGGGGCGGCGGTACGCGCGCCACCACCGCCTCCAGCACGTCGTCGATGCCCAGTCCGGTCTTGGCGGAGCAGCGCACCGCGTCGTCGGCGGGGATGCCGACGATGTCCTCGATCTCCTGGATCACCCGTTCCGGCTCGGCGGAGGGCAGGTCGATCTTGTTCAGCACCGGCGTGACCTCCACGCCCAACTCGATGGCCGTGTAGCAGTTGGCCACGGTCTGGGCCTCCACGCCCTGGGAGGCATCCACCACCAGGAGGGCGCCCTCGCAGGCGGAGAGGGAGCGGGATACCTCGTAGGAGAAGTCCACGTGGCCGGGGGTGTCGATCAGGTTGAGCTGGTATTCCTGGCCGTCCTTGGCCTTGTACAGCAGGGCCGCGGTCTGGGCCTTGATGGTGATGCCCCGCTCCCGTTCCAGGTCCATGGAGTCGAGCACCTGGGCTTCCATCTCCCGGTCGGCCAGGCCGCCGCAGCGATGGATCAAACGATCGGCCAGGGTGGATTTGCCGTGGTCGATGTGGGCGATGATGGAAAAGTTGCGGATATTGCGCATGGGGGGCCGGGAAATAACTGGAGGCGCCGGCGGCGCCTCCAAAAAGTCGAATCGGCGCGAATTTTACCCGAAAGCCCAGGGACTTAGCGCTTCGCCGCGATATTGCTTCAAGCGTGTGGGCTGGCCTTCAGGCCGAGTTGAATCCGGCGTCGGCCTGAAGGCCGACCCACAGGCAACGCCTCAAGCTGGTTCGGCCGCATGGATGGTTTGTCCCCATGGTCGTTCCAGACTATTTGTCCAGACGCAAGGAGACGTAATGGGCGTTGTCGCCGCGCTTCACCAGCACGGCGGCGCTCTTGCGCTTGGGCTCGTTGAGCAGGCGGCTCAGATCCTCGGCGCTGTGCACTTCGTGGTTGTTCACCGCCAGGATGATGTCGCCGGCGCGGATGCCGGCTCGGCTGGCGGCGCCGGAGGCCTCCTCCACCAGGACGCCGCTGGTGATCTTCAACTGTTTCTTCTGCTCGTTGCTGAGTTTGCCTACCACCATGCCGGCGCGATTGACCTGTTTTTCCTCAGGCGCCTGGGCCACGGTTTCATCCTTCATCTCGCCCACGGTGACGGACAGCTCTTTCATGGCACCCTTGCGCCAGATGGTGAGGGTGGCGGGAGTGCCCGGCTTGGTGGCGCCCACCATGCGCGGCAGATCGATGGAGCTGTTCACCGGCTTGTCGTTGAACTTGAGGACGATGTCAGACACCTGCAAGCCGGCCTTGTCCGCCGGGCTGCCCGCTTCCACGTCCGCCACCAGGGCGCCCTGGGGCGACTTGAGGCCGAAGGAGTCCGCCAGGTCGGCGGTGACCTCCTGGATGACGATGCCGAGCCGGCCACGGTTGACCTTGCCGCCGGATTTCAGCTGCTCGGCCACGTCCATGGCCACGTCGATGGGGATGGCGAAGGAGAGGCCCATGTAGCCGCCGTTACGCGAGATGATCTGGGAGTTGATGCCCACCACCTCGCCACGCAGGTTGAACAGGGGGCCGCCGGAGTTGCCCGGGTTTACCGCCACGTCGGTCTGGATGAAGGGCACGTAGTTCTCCTGGGGCAGGCTGCGGCCCTTGGCGGAGACGATGCCGGCGGTGGCGGAGTTTTCGAAGCCGAACGGCGCGCCGATGGCCACGACCCACTCGCCCACCCGCAGGGTGCCCGGGTCGCCGATGGCCACGCGCGGTAGCTTGGCGGCGGTGATCTTGATCAGGGCCACGTCGGTGCGGGCGTCGGAACCGATCACCTTGGCGCGGAACTCCCGTTTGTCGTTGAGCTTCACCACCACTTCGTCGGCATCGTCCACCACGTGGGCATTGGTCATGATGTAGCCGTCGGCGGAAACGATGAAGCCTGAGCCTTGCCCCTTCCTGGGGTGCATGGAATGGGGGGCATTCGGCGGCATGAAACGGCGGAACTCGCCATCGGGCATGAAGCGGCGGAAAAAGTCGAACATCTCATCCTGGTCAGGCGCCTTGCGGCCCCGCTGCATGGGCGGGGCGTCCTGGGTGGTGGTGATGTTCACCACGGCGGGGGACTGTTTTTCGATCAGGTCAACGAAATCCGGCAGCTGGGCACGGGCGCCCGCGGCGGCGAAGCTCAGGGTAAGGCCTATTAAGGCAAGCCACTTCTTCATGTCACACCTCGATTAAGCGAATTAACGAAATCAGCGAATGTTCAGGCACGTGTGGCGCAGGCCGTGGAGCCGCGCCGCAGGATGACCGGGTGTTGTTGCGCCGTGCCACGGCCTCTCCCGCCAAAACCTGCCAGCCAGAATCCGGCCAACACGAGTCCCGACAGACCGCCCAATATAGCCATCGGTTCCCCGCCGAAAAATTGACCCAGGCCGGCGCCGGCGATGAGCATGAGCAGGGGCACCACATAACTGGCCCAGGCGGCCCGCAACAGGGCGCCTTCCGGCAGGCCGAGCACGACCAGATCGCCAGCGGCGGCACCGATGGGGTTGTCCACTTGAATTTCCGGCTCGCGGGGGTTCAGCATGCGAGCAAACAGAGATGAGCCGCAGCCCTTGCCGCCGCAGGCCCCGCAGGAAGTGGGCGCCTCGCTTACCACCCAGGCGCGGTCTCCTTCGGTGCGGGTGATGCGGGCCGGGGACTCGAGCATGGGGTCAGCCCGGGTTATTTACGGGCGTAGAGGCTCATGGCGATGGCCTCCACCGCTGGCCACGGGGCATCGCCCAGGACGATGGCCTGCATGTTGCCGACCTGGCGCGTAACCATGTTGACCATGCCTTTCTTGCTCTGGCCCTTGAGGGTCTCCACCGGTTTGATAGCCGGTTCCAGGAACAGGGAAATATAGGCCAGGCCATCGCTGAAGACCCAGTGCTCCACCTCTTCGGACTTGTTGGGCAGTTGCCGTCTCACCGCGGCGATGCGGGAGAAGCCGGGGGGCAGGGCGCCGACCTCGATGCGCCCGGAGAGCGCCGGTTTGGCCTGTTTGGCCGGTTCGGGCATATCGGGCATGGACGGGGATTCGGTGTGGGCGGCGGCCCCCAGCTTGATCTCGGCAAAGGTGTATTGCATCAGGGGTTGTCCTGCCGCATTGATCATCACCGCCTTGAGGGGCAGGGTGGTGTTCTTTTCCGCGCACAACACGTAGCCCCAGCGAAAGCTGTCCTTGGGGATCAGTTCCACCTGGTTGCAATCCAGGCCGGCCACGCGCCCCGGTTTGCCCACTTTTACCGCGTACCAATTGGCCAGGGGGCCGGCATCGGCGGGTAGCAGGTCGGGGAAATGGCGGCCATTCAGGCGTTTTTCCATCTTGATGTGGGTGCCGTCCGCCATCACGGTGATGGATTTTCCGTTGGCGCAACGTACCTCGCGTTGCAGGCCGTCCATGGCCGTCAGGCGGCTCTCCTTCAAGGGGCCGCCGGGGTGGTTGGTGATCGACAGGGTATGCATGGCCTCGCCGTGCTGGACCACGAACACCCCTTCGTAGGCCGTCAGCCGTGCGGCATCGGCCATGCGTTGCAGCCAGGCGGCAGCACGGGTTTGGGGGAGGGAGTCGGCACCATGGGCACCACCGCTGACGGCGATCAGGAGCAGCCAGGCAGCCTTCATCGGCCGGCCTCCGCCAGATTGACCGGGGTGAATTGCATTTCCGACGTGGACACCATGGCTTGGGCAAAGTCCTGATGGGCCGCCAGGTAGGGCATGACGTTGTCATGTTGCGTGCTGGGCGCGGCAGCCATCAGCGCTTCTGAGGGGGTGCGTGGAACGGCCTGCCACAGCCCCCAGGCGATGGCCGCGACGGTGGCGGCGGCAAGCCACAGGGTGGGTTGGCGGGTGTGTTGCTTGCGCCGGGGGGCCAGTACGGTGGGTTCGCTTTCCAGGACGGCCATGACCCGTTGGGTAAGATCCGGCGCCTGGCCGGAAAGGCCGCGCAAGGCATCTCCCACGGCCCAGTACTCGGTCAGGCGGGCCCGGCTGGCGGCGTTGCTGGAGAGTTGCTTGATCATGGTCTCGGCGATGTCGTCGGATAACTCCCCATCCACAAATGCGGACAGGGTCTCGTCGTCGGGGTGGGGGTGTGGGGCTGGTTGCATCATCGTTACCACCTTCTGTCTTCCGGGGTGCCCAGGATGGGGCGCAATTTGGTTGCGATTGCTTCGCGTGCCCGGAAAATCCGGGAGCGCACGGTGCCGATGGGGCATCCCATGTAATCGGCGATTTCCTCGTAACTCATGCCTTCAATCTCACGCAAGGTGATGGCCTGGCGTAACTCCTCAGGCAATGCCTCGACCGCTTCGTTCACGGCGATGGCGACCTGCTTGGACAACAACTCCGATTCGGGCGTGTTGTTGTCGTGGGCCACCAGACGCTCATCAGGTTCGTCGTCGTCACCCATGCTCTGGGACGACACGGTCGGCATGGCCTTGCTCCTGGCGGCAAGATAGTTCTTCGCCGTGTTCACCGCGATGCGGTACAGCCAGGTATAGAAAGCCGCCTCGCCGCGAAACTGCGGTAACGCCTTGTAGGCCTTGATGAAGGTCTCCTGGGCAATATCTTCCATTTCATCCTGGTCGCGCACCATGCGAGACAACAGTCTCAACAGCTTGCGGCGGTATTTCTCCACCAGCAGGCCGAACGCCTGTTTGTCTCCATCGCGCACCCGTTCGACCAATTGGAGGTCGATTTCCCGGTCGCTCATTCTCGTCCCTGTAATCTGGCTCGGTTTGGCGCGGCTTTGCTTTCCGCGCCGGGGCGAGTATAACCGCCCGGTTGGCGGGTCACCCGGCTGAAAGACCCGCCCAGCCACGATTAAGTTCCCATTTCTCGACCCCGGTTATGCCCCGTTACGACGTTCTCATCATCGGCTCGGGCCTGGCGGCAGCCACCCTGGCCTTGTCTTTGCCCGAGCGCATGAAGGTGGCCCTGGTCACCAAGAAAATGCCCGAGGACAGCTCCAGCTATTGGGCCCAGGGCGGCATCGCCGCGGTCATGGGGGAAGACGACAGTTTCGCCGATCACGTGCGGGATACCCTGGTGGCCGGAGCGGGTCTGTGCGACGAGGCGGTGGTGCGGCAGGTGGTGGAGTCGGCTCCGGCCGCGCTGCAGTGGCTCATCGAGCAGGGCGCGCCGTTCGACCGCAACGGTGCGCGCTATCATCTGGCTCGAGAGGGCGGCCATTCCCGACGTCGGGTGCTGCATGCCGCGGATGCCACCGGCAAGGTGGTGCAGGACACCCTGCTGGCGCGGCTGCGCGCCCGCAAAAACCTGACTTTCCTGCCGCAGCATATCGCCGTGGATCTCATCACCGACCGACGCCTGAATCGACAGGGTCAGGGTGTCTATGGCGCCTACGTGCTGGATACCGTTCGCGGGCGGGTCAAGACCTTCGCCGCCGGCTTCACGGTGTTGGCGACGGGCGGGGCGGGCAAGGCTTTTCTCTACACCACCAATCCGGACACGGCCACGGGCGACGGCATCGCCATGGCCTGGCGCGCGGGCTGTCGGGTGGTCAACATGGAATTCATCCAGTTTCATCCAACCTGTCTGTATCACCCTCACGCCAAGTCTTTCCTGATCACCGAGGCGATGCGCGGTGAAGGGGCCTACCTGAAGTTGCCGGACGGCACCCGCTTCATGCCGGAACATGACGAGCGCGGGGAGTTGGCCCCCCGCGATGTGGTGGCCCGGGCCATCGACTTCGAGATGAAGAAGCGCGGCCTGGATTGCGTCTATCTGGATATCACCCACAAGCCGGCCAAGTTCATCATCAGTCATTTCCCCACCATCCATGCCCGCTGCATGGAGTTGGGCATCGACATCACCCGGGAGTGGATACCTGTCGCCCCTGCCGCCCATTACACCTGCGGTGGTGTGCGAGTGGATCACAACGGACGGGCGGATGCGGAGCACCTCTATGTCATCGGCGAGGCCAGCGGCACCGGTCTGCACGGCGCCAATCGCCTGGCCAGCAACTCCCTGTTGGAATGCCTGGTGTACGGCCGCGCGGCGGCGGCCGATATCGGCGCGGCCACACCCGCCCCGGCCCTTAGCTTGCCGGATTGGGACGAGAGCCGGGTGACGGATGCCGATGAGGAGATCGTCATCGCCCACAACTGGCACGAACTGCGTCGTTTCATGTGGGACTACGTGGGGATCGTGCGCACCACCAAGCGACTGGAACGGGCGGCCCACCGCCTCCAACTGCTGGGCGATGAGATTCACGAGTACTACAGCAATTTCCGGGTGAGCAATGACTTGATCGAGCTGCGCAATCTGGTGCTGACCGCGGATCTCATCGTGCGCAGCGCCAAGCTGCGGCACGAAAGCCGCGGCCTGCATGCCTCCCGCGACTATCCGGGCTTGTTGCCCGAGGCGCGGGATACCCTCCTCAGCCCCGAGCAGTAACGGACCGCTGCTTAGCTCGTAGCCGCGCGCCGGGCCAGAAAGTGCACCAGCAGGGGCACGGGCCGGCCGGTGCTGCCTTTCTCCTTGCCGCTCTTCCACGCCGTACCGGCAATGTCCAGATGGGCCCAGTGGTACTTGGCGGTGAATTTCGACAGGAAGCAGGCCGCTGTGATGGTGCCGCCGGCACGGCCGCCGATGTTGGCGATATCGGCGAAATTGCTCTTGAGCTGTTCCTGGTAGTCGTCCCACAGGGGCAGCTGCCAGCAGCGGTCGGCGGCGGCCTCGCCGGCTTGCAGGAGTTCCTGGGCCAGGCTGTCCTGGTTCGCCAGCAGGCCGCTGGCGACG